>JAABRJ010000021.1 GCA_011390985.1 Desulfobacteraceae bacterium | reverse complement strand
GGGTGACCATGGAGAAAAAGGGCGTGTCCAAGCTGGTCTCGGTCACCCTGACGCACCCCTCGGAGGCCCACGCCGCTCTGAACTGACGCGCGCCCGGAAGCTTCGGCCGGCAAAAAACCACAGGAAGTGATTGAAAATGCAAGAGAGCCTGGAACGCTTTTGGGCAACCTTCAACCGTCTGCTGGCCGCAGTGCCCCGAGAGGTCTGGTGGGGCGTCCTGGTGTTGATCCTGGCCATCGTTCTGACCAAAATCATCCAGCGCCTTGCGACCCGTAAATCGCCTGGGCCGCCCCTCACACCGGAGGGGGCGGCGCCCGAATCATCCGCCGAACACCGGCCCTTGAGCGCCGATCGGGACGAAGCGCAGCCAGCCGCGGCACCGGAAGCCGCCGCCGAAATCCAACCCGCCGCGCCAACGGGCTTTTTGGCACGCCTCAAGGAGCGCCTCGGCAAGACCCGCCGCTCGCTGGCCGCAGGCCTGGAAGGTCTCTTCAGCGGCCAGCGCAGGATCGACGCCGAGCTGCTCGACGAGTTGGAGGAACTGCTGATCACCGCCGATATCGGCGTTCAGACCACCACGGCGCTGATGGGCCGGATCTCGGAGCGCAAGGCCGAGATCACAGACGCCGAGCAGCTCAAAAACGCCTTAAAGGAGGAAATCCTGGCGCTTGTCGGCACGGCTGCCCCGCCGCCGGCGCGCGACGTTGCCAAGCCGCATGTGATCATGGTCGTGGGCGTCAACGGCGTCGGCAAAACCACCACCATCGGCAAGCTGGCCGCACGTTATACTGTCGCCGGAGAAAAGGTGCTGATCGGCGCTGCGGACACCTTCCGGGCCGCCGCCGGCGAGCAGCTCGCAATCTGGGCCCAGCGCTCCGGGGCCGACATCGTCCGGCACCGCGAAAACGCCGACCCCGCCGCCGTGGCCTTCGACACCATCGAAGCCGCCCTGGCACGCGGCACAGACGTGGTGCTGGTGGACACCGCCGGGCGGCTGCACACCAAGGTCAACCTGATGGCCGAACTCAAAAAGATCCAGCGCACCATCGACCGCAAACTGCCCGGCGCGCCCCAGGAAGTCCTGCTGGTACTGGACGCCACCACCGGCCAGAACGCCCTGACCCAGGCCAGACTCTTCCAGGAGACCGTCGGCATCACCGGCATCGCCCTCACCAAGCTGGACGGCACGGCCAAGGGCGGCATCGTCATCAGCATCTGCAACAGCCTCCAAATTCCCCTGAAATACATCGGGATCGGAGAAAAGATCGAGGACCTTCAGGACTTTGACCCCGAGAAGTTCGTCGCCGCCCTGTTTTAGGGCGCCGTCAGGAAAAAATCGCCCCCAAGGCGCGCATACCCCCTTGGCTATTTGACAATCGGCAGGATCCTGCGAAAATCGACGGTATTGGCCCGGCAGGCCCACTGGAAGATGACGATCTCGGCCGAGCTGACGACCGCGCCGGCCTGACGCAAGAGATCGATGGCGATGTCGCGGTTTTGGTTGACACGGGAGGCCACGGCATCGGCCGCCAGGTGCACCTGAAAGCCCGACGCGATCAGATCGAGACACGTCTGCAGAACGCACACATGGGTTTCCATCCCGGCCACCACAATCTGATTGCGCTGGAAAGAGTGGACCGCGGAGAGAAACGCGGGTTCCAAACAGGCGCTGAAGTGCTCCTTTTGGACCACCACGGGCGAGTTGATTTCCCGGAGCACTTCGGGGTCGGTTGCGCCGAGCCCCGTCTTGTACTGCTCGGTCACCAAAACCGGGACCCCAAGAGTGTTGGCGGCCTGTGTGAGCTGACGCACTTTGGCCACGGTCTGCTCCCATGATGCCATGACCTTTCGCATCGCCTGCTGAAGGTCGATGATCGGGAGCAGGCTGTCCTCCCGCGCAGCGGCGTATGCATGGCGCCTCATGATCCCTCCTTTGGCCTGGTTGATGCGGTCGCCGGCAGGGTCAACCGGTGATGGCAAAGCGCTCATAGCGCCCGGTGGGGTCTTCCCAGGAAACCTTCACCGCCGCCACCTGGGCCCGGGGGGGACCCTCGCGGCACCAGTCCAGGACGGCCTCCACCCGCGGCCGGCTGCCCTCGAAGACGGCCTCCACCGTTCCATCCGGACGGTTTTTGACCCAGCCCGTCACGCCGCCGATGCCTTCCACGGCGCGCAGGGTTTCCATGCGGAAAAAAACCCCTTGCACCTTGCCGCTGATCAGCGCGTGCGCGCACACCGTGTTCTTTTCCATACCCTATCCTTTCTCCCGTCAGGGGCTGGCCGACGGCCGTGTTGTCTGGCCGGCCGTGACGGGGTTCAGCCGCGCCGACCTTCGGCCGCTTCCAGCAGCGCCAGAAACCGCTCTTCGTCGATCACCTGGACCCCCAGGGCCTCGGCCCGCTCGCGTTTGGAGCCGGGCGCGCTGCCGGCCACGACAAAGCGCGTCTTGGCACTGACGCTGCCGGAGACGGTTCCCCCCAGGCGTTCGATGCACGCCTTGGCCTGGCTGCGCGGCATGGATTCCAGGGTGCCGGTCAATACGAAGCGCTGCCCCTCAAAGGCGTTCTCCGAAGCGGGTCCCGCAGCCGGAGAAACGATCCGTACGCCGCGCGTCAGCAGGGCGTCAACGGTCCGCTGGTTTTCGACCTGGCTGAAAAAGGCCCTTACGCTGCGGGCCACCACCGGCCCGACCCCAGCGACGGCCGCGATCTGCGCTTCGCTGGCGGCCGCCAGGGCCTCCAGCCCTTTGAAGTGCTCGGCCAGCAGCCGGGCGACGTGCTCGCCCACGTGCCGGATGCCCAGGGCATAGAGAAAGCGCCCAAGGGGGATGGTCCGGCTGGCCGCGATGGCCTGGACCAGGTTTTCGGCGGATTTCGCCCCCATGCGCTCCAGCAGCGCCAGCTGTGGGGCCTCCAGTTGAAAGATATCGGCGTAGGAGGCGATCACCCCCTTGTCCACCAGCTGCGCCACCAGCTTTTCGCCCAGGCCTTCGATGTCAAAAGCGCCCTTGGCGGCAAAGTGCCGGATGCCCTCTTTGATCTGGGCCGGGCAGCTGACGTTGTTGCAGCGCAGCGCCACTTCCCCCTCCAGGCGCACCACCGGCGCCCCGCAGACCGGACAGTTGGCGGGCATCTGAAAGGGGCGTTGGCTGCCGTCCCGCAGGGACGGCAGGGACTTGACCACCTCGGGAATCACGTCCCCGGCGCGTTGCACCAGCACCCGGTCGCCGATGCGGATATCCTTCTTGGCAATTTCGTCGGCGTTGTGCAGGGTCGCCCGGCTGACGGTGACGCCGCCGACGCTGACCGACTCCAGCACGGCCACCGGGGTGATGGCGCCGGTGCGCCCCACCTGGACCTGGATGTCGAGAATGCGCGTGGTTTCCTGCAGCGCCGCAAATTTGTAGGCGATCGCCCAGCGCGGGCTGCGCGAGGTGGCCCCCAGGGCCTGCTGGAAATCAAGGCGGTCGACCTTGACCACCATCCCGTCGATCTCGTAGGGCAGCTCGTGGCGCTCGGCTTCCAATCGGTGAAAAAACGTCAGCGCCTCCTCGATGGTGATCTTCTCCCGGACGAGCGGGTTGACCCGGAGACCCAGGGCGCTTAGAAACCGCAGGGTGTCACTGTGCCCGGTCAGCGGCTGGCCACCAGCAGCACCGACCCCGTAGCAGAAGATTTCCAGGGGGCGTGCGGCCGTCACGCGCGAATCCAGCTGCCGCAGGGAACCGGCGGCCGCATTGCGCGGGTTGGCAAACGGCGCCAGTTCGGCCGCCAGGCGGTCCTGGTTGAGCTTGCGGAACCCCGCCCGGCCGATGAACACCTCGCCGCGCACCTCCAGCAGCGCGGGAATCGCCCGGCCTTGCGGGGGACGCAGGCGCAGCGGAACGCTCCGAATGGTGCGCACATTTTCCGTGATCACCTCCCCGCTGAACCCGTCGCCGCGGGTGGAGGCCATCACCAGCAGCCCGTCCCGGTAGACCAGTTCCACCGCCAAGCCGTCCAGCTTGGGCTCCGCCGTGTAGCGCAGCGGCGCCTCAACTGCCAGCAGGCGTCTGAGGCGGGCATCGAACTCCCGGATATCGCCGTCGTCAAACCCGTTCTCCAGGCTCAGCATGGGCACGCTGTGGCGGGTGGTTTCGAATTTTTCAAGGGGCGGGGCACCGACGCGCGCTGTGGGCGAATCCGGGGTGCGCAGCTGGGGGAAGCGGGTTTCCAGTCCGACAAGGGCCTGCATCAAACGGTCGTATTCGGCGTCGGAAACCTCGGGATCGTCCAGGACGTAGTAGCGGTGGTTGTGGTGGTGCAGCGCGGCCCGCAGCCGCTCCGCCTCCATTTGAATTTCGGGGGTCAAAGGATCGGGCATAGGGTGCTCAGCACCTCGCAGACAGCCTTGCGGGCGGCGGTGAAAAGTGGGTCCCGGAAGCCGGGGCGCCACGTCAGGCTCGCCAGTTCATCGGAGACCACCAGGATGGCGCCGGCCGCCACCCCCCGGAAGCGGGCGACCGTAAAAAGGGCCGAGAGTTCCATCTCGACCCCGATGGCCTGGCGCTCCCGGAAGTGGCGCAGTTTGGCGGGAGTTTCGCGGTAGATGGCATCCGTGGTCCAGATGGCCCCTTCGTGGAAGGCCAGCCCTTTGCGTGCCAGTGCCGCCCGGGTATCGGCCAACAGCCGGTTTGCGGGCCGCGCCGGACGATCCTGGCTGGCACCGTAATGGCGCGAGGTGCCCTCGTCGATCAGCGCATGGGTGGGCAAAATGATGTCCCCGATCGCCACCCGGGGAGAAATGGCGCCGCACCAGCCGAAGAAAAGCACCCGGCGAAGCCCCCAGGCAATCAGGCTTTCCAGCACCATGACCGCATAGGGAGCCCCCATCACGGGGCCGCAGAGGGTAAAGCCCGGCGGCGCCGACCCTTTGGCCGGGTACACCCGGCTCATCAGGAGGGCGGTGGCCTGCCGGGGGTCCAGCCGATACTGCCGGCAGAGGGTGTCGAGGTCCGGCTGACAGGCCACCAACAGTCCCACGGGACCGAGCTCCGGCGATCTGCGACCCTTGACAGGGCTGACGATGGCGGCATCGCGGTCGTCGTCAACGGCCATGGCGGAGGGGTTCCATGGGGCCTATTCGGGTTCTACCAACCGGGAGAGTTCGTCCTTGATCTCGTCGATGTTCTCATAGAGCCACAGGACGTCCTCCATCGTCAGGCGGCCGGCTTTGGCCGGCGCCCGGTCGGAGCCGTCCTTTTTCTTCAGCATCCGGGGGCCGATCTGAACCTTGGGCTCCCCCCGGTCGTACTGGTTGATGGAAACCATGAGGCCGGTTTCCTCGCACTGCCACTTCTTGATGATCTTGTCCTTGTCAGGATCAAACGCCATCGAATCCTCCCTGTTCACCGTGCAGCCCCATCCGGGCCGCCGTCAGGTTGAAATTTTTGAAAAATCGGCGATATTTTCGAACAGGCCGGCCACCAGGGCCAGCAGGGCGAAGCGATTGCCGCGGATTGCGGGATCGTCGGCCATCACCATGACACCGTCAAAAAAAGCATCCACCGCCCCGCGCAGCGAGGCAATCGCCCGCAGGGCAAGGTCCGTGCGCCGGTTGGTCTGATGACACGCCACCTCGGCCTTGACCGTCTGGTAGGCCTTCAGCAGGTCGCCTTCACAGACATGCTCGAAGCGTTCCGGCGCCACGGCCGCAGCCTCGGCCGGCAGCGCTGCGAGACCCGCCTTTTTCATGATGTTGACGACCCGCTTGAAGGCGATCGCCAGGGGCTCGAAGTCCGGCGCGGCCTTGAGGGCTTCCAGGGCGCGGGCGCGCTCCCAAACGTCCGGCACGTCGTCAGCCGAGGCGTCCACCACCGCCGCGACGACGTCCTTGGAGAGCCCCTCTTCGGTCAGCAGGTAGGCCATCCGGCTGCGCAGGAAGGCGTAGACCTGGTCGGCGGTCTGCGCCGGGGGCGCCTGGCCGATCCCCGCGTAGGGGCCGAGACCGGCCGCTATCAGGCCCCCCAGGGAAAAGCTCAGCCCCTGGTCGCGCATGATCTGCACGATCCCGATCCCCTGGCGGCGCAGCGCATAGGGGTCCGATCCGCCCGTGGGCACCAGTCCGACCCGGAAGCAGCCGCAAATCGAATCCATCTTGTCGGCGATGCTGACCACCGCACCGGCTTTGGTCTGGGGCAGGGCGCCGCCCGAAGCGGTCGGCCGGTAATGCTCTTGAATGGCGGCGGCAACGCCCTCGGGCTCGCCGGCGGCGACGGCATAGACCCGCCCCATGACCCCCTGGAGTTTCGGGAATTCCACCACCATCTGGCTGACCAGGTCGGCCTTGCACAGATGCGCGGCGCGGGAGGCCTCCGCCCGGAGTGCGCCGGCGGTATCCACCCAGCCGGCAACGGTCTCGGCCAATGCCTGCACCCGCAGGACCTTGGCGTGCATCGACCCCAACCTGGCCTGGAACAGGACGCCCTCGAGCTTGGCGACCCAGTCTTCCATGGAGGCCTTCAGATCGCTGCGATAAAAGAACATGGCGTCTTCGAGACGCGCCCGCAGTACCCGCTGGTGGCCCCGCGCCACCAGTGCGGGGTCCTTGGCGGCGGTGTTGTTGACGGCGATAAAATGGGGCATGAGCCTGCCGGAGGCATCCGCAACGGCAAAGTATTTCTGATGCTCGCGCATCGAGGTGATCAGCACCTCGTCGGGCAGTTCAAGAAATTTAATGTCGAATCGGCCGGCAACCGGCGCCGGGTACTCGATCAGGTGGGTGACCGTGGTCAGCAGCTCTTCGTCGGGCAGGATGCGGCCCCCCAGCTCGGCGGCCAGGGCCTCGATCTCGGTCTTGACCCGGCTGCGGCGCTTGGCGATATCGGCCAGCACCCAAGCCGCTTCCAGCCGCTCCAGGTATTCCGAGGGCTGGGAAATCTTGATCCGCCCGGGCTTCAGGAAGGCGTGGCCCCAGGTGTAGCGACCGCTTTTGATGTCCTCCAGCGTGAAGGCCACCACCCGGCCGCCCAACAGCGCCAGCAGCGAATGCACCGGCCGTGCGAAGGCCGTATGGTAGTCGGACCAGCGCATGGTTTTGGGAAACGGCAGCGCGGCGATGACCTCCGGCAGGATGGTTTTGAGCAGGGTCAGGGTCGCCAGACCGCGCTCCGTAATGCGGGCCGCCAGGTAGGAGCCCTTGGGCGTATCGGCGATTTTGATATTTTTGACGGAAATCCCGAGCTTTTCGGCGAATTTGTGGGCCGCGACGGTGGGCTTGCCCTGGGGGTCGAAGCCGACCTTGGCGGGCGGGCCGGTGACCTCGGTGGTCAGGGGCTTCTGGCGGTCAGCCACCGCCTCGATCAGAATCGCCAGCCGCCGCGGAGTGCCGTACACCCGGGCCTCGCCATGGTCGATGCGGGCCGCGGCAAGCCTCTCCTGCAGGACCCGCGAAAGGGCTGCCAGGGCCGGCTCGATGTAGCTTGCCGGAATCTCCTCGGTTCCGATTTCGAGCAATAACGGATTGATCATCTTTTTTTGTCCTTTTGAGCTGCTTTACAGGAAACTGGAATTTTCACGAGTCCTTCGGCGCCGGCGTTTCAGCTCGCTTTTTTGATCAGCGGAAACCCCATGGCCTCCCGCTGTTTGAGATACCCCTCGGCACAGGCCCGCGCCAGGTTCCGAATACGGCCGATGTAACCCGTGCGCTCGGTCACGCTGATGGCGCCGCGGGCGTCCAGCAGATTGAACGTGTGGGAGCACTTGAGGCAGTACTCATAGGAGGGCAGCACCAAGCCTGCGGCCATCACCCGC
>JAABRJ010000020.1 GCA_011390985.1 Desulfobacteraceae bacterium | reverse complement strand
CCCTCCGGCCGCCATTTGCGCGCCTCCTTTCACGGTTCCGCCGGCACCGCTTCGAGCCACTCGCAGCGCTCGGCAACTACCGGCGCCACTTGGTCATGGCCGATGCCGTGGACGATCAGCCCGATGACGCGCTCGTCCTTGTCATATTCGGTGTGGGCCGCCATCGGGTTGGCGATCTCGCCCAGCCCGAACAGATTCGACAGCGGCGCGACATTGAGGATCACGTTGGTCAACGCCGGGCAGAGGCGGGAATCGATGTGGCGGTCGAGAAAATCCGGCGGGATGGCGTAGCTGAAGAGATCGTTCGGGTCGCTGAAGGCGATCAGCCGCGTTTCCCGGAACAGCCGCTCGCCGGCCCGGGGGGCGCCCGGCGCACAAATCTCCTGGATCTGGCCGTGAACCGCCGGTTCCGCCTGTCCCAGCCGCAGCAACGGCAACTGGTTGGAGAGCATGAAGACCGGAAAGGTCTTCTCCATCAGGACCGCCAGCCGCCTGGAAAATCCGGGGTCGGCCTTGCCCTGGACCGCTATTTCCTGGAGGGCATCGGTGGTGACCCGGCTGCCGAGACTGTGGGTGATGAAGGCGTAATCGTCCCCGAAGCGGTCGAGCGTCTCCGGACTGGCGGGGTCGCAGAAGGCCGACCCGGACTCCGGCAGGGTTTGCCAGGTGTCGCTCATCATCCAGCAGAGGGACTGACCCACCGATCTTTGGATCTGATCACGATGCTGACCATAGTACAGCACCACGTCGGGAACCGTGTCGTTGACAAATAGTTTCAAGGAGTTGTTGATGGCCGTCCGGCGGAAGGCGTAGTCCCCCGAATTGTCGAAGGCGATGGTCTGCTTGGCGGCATTGATGATCGGATCCCAGGTCAGCTCGTAAAAGAGGAGTTCGCGTCCCGTGGCGGTGTTGAAGTAGCGGCTGACCCGCAGGGTGCCGAGCCCGCCGGGGTATTTCGGGTGTGACAGGGCGATTACCTTGTACTTCTCCTGAACCTGCGGCAGCGCCAGCGCCCGGGCGAGGTTCTCGGCCAGGCGGGTGGCGTAGCCGGGCTGGTGCGTGCCGATGCCGTGCACCATCAGCACCTTGAGCAGCCGCCGGTCGGCGACCCCGCGGCCGGCCTCCAGTTCCTGCTGCTGCATATAGGCTTCCAGGCCGGGGAAGGCACGCCCCCGGACGAAACACTTGCGGGGGTCGTCCTGCACCTCTCCCTTGTCGTCCATCAAGGCCTCGGTCACCCCCCTGGCGAAGCCGGCGCAACCGGTGACCAGCGCACACAAACCCAACAGCAACAGACACTTCGACACGCTATTCAACGATACCCCTCTCATGGTGGTTCTCCTGATCCTTTTGACTGCACTTCAGCCGGCGTTCACCCGCCTGGCGCCAGATAAAACGCCGTTCACGGCTCTTGCAGGCCGGGCGGTTCACCCCCGGCGATTTCCTCATCGACCCAAGCCGACAGCAGCGTGTGGGCCACGGCGAGCACCACCGGCCCGACAAAGATGCCGATCAGGCCGAAAGCGATCAGACCGCCGACTACACCGGTGAAAATCAGCAGCAAGGGGAGATCTGCCCCTCGCTTGATGAGAACGGGGCGCAGAAAATTGTCCATGGTGCCGACCACCAGGGACCAAAGAAGCAGAAACGTTCCCCATCCGGTGCTGCCGGTCCAGTATAGCCAGGCCACCGAAGGCGCCAGCACGAGCATCGGTCCGATTTGGGCGATGGCCAGCATGAACATCAACGCCGTGAGAACCGTGGCAAAGGGAACCCCGGCAACGGCGAGACCGACGCCGCCCAGGGCCGACTGGACCAGGGCGGTCACCACCACACCAAGGGCGACGCCGCGCACGGCTTGTCCGGCCAGCCGGATCGAATGCTCTCCGCGCACGCCTCCCAGACGGCGCCCAAAACGCTTGATCCAGGATGCCGCCTGCTCACCACCGGCATACAGCAGGGCGGCAAACACCGTCGTGAGCAGAAACTGCAGGACCAGGAACCCGAAACCGCCCACTTCCGTGGCAAACCACCGGAGGGCCGTGCCGCCATACGGGGCGAGCTTCTTGATGAAGTCCTGAAGCTCCGCGAGCAGAACCTTCTCCCATGCCGCTACCAGGTCGCCGCCGAAAAGCGGCAGCTTCCCCAGCCAGGCCGGCGGCGGCGGGACCTCGAAAGCGGACGCCGACTTCACCCAGCCGGCAATCTGGTCGGCGTTCGACACAATGGTGCCGATGGCCAGCCAAAGCGGCACCACCAGGAGGCATAGAAGGACCAGGGTCATCACCGCAACCGCCAGCGAGCGACGGCCCCAGAGCAGGTTCTGAATTGAAATCATCAACGGCCATGTCGCCGTCACGATCGTCACCGCCCAGATCGCGGCCCCGAGGAAGGGTTTGAGGATCCATAGCGAGGCACCGATCAGGACACCGATGAAGAGCACCGTCAGAACGGTGCGGGTGATATCGCTTGGGATTCTGGTCATATGGACCCTTTCATGCCCATTTCCGCTCACCCCTGAACGCTTCTTTTGACCTTCTGGTTCTCGCGCAGCCGTTGGGCAAACGCCACCGCAACGGCGCAGGACGCCAGCCTGGCTTCGGCCGAATCCGCCCGGCTGGTCAGGATGATGGGAACCCGCGCGCCGAGCACGATCCCGGCCGAATCGGCTCTACCCAGAAAGGACAGCTGTTTGGCCAGCATGTTGCCGGCCTCCAGGTCGGGCACCAGCAGGATGTCCGCCTCGCCGGCCACCGGCGAATGAATGCCCTTGATCAGGGCGGCTTCCTTGCTGACGGCGTTGTCGAAGGCCAGGGGACCGTCCAGCAGGGCCCCCTCGATTTGACCGCGATCCGCCATTTTGCACAAGGCCGCGGCTTCCACGGTGCCGGGAATCTTGGGGTTGACCGTTTCCATCGCCGAGAGAATGGCCACCTTGGGCCGCTGGATGTTCAGCGCGTGGGCCAACTGGATGGCATTCTTGACGATATGGACCTTGTCCTCCAGGGTCGGGTAGATGTTGATGGCCGCGTCGGTGATGAACAGCGGCCGCGGATAGGTGGGCACGTCCATGGCAAACACATGGCTGATCCGCCGCTCGGTGCGCAGCCCGGTGGCCGACGAGACCACCGCGCCCATCAGCTCGTCGGTGTGCAGGCTGCCCTTCATGAGGGCCTCCGCCTCGCCCGATCGGCACAACGCCACCGCTTTTAACGCCGCATCATGGCTGTGGATCGCGTCCACCATCCGATAGGGGCTGATGTCAAGCTTGAGGCTTTCGGCCAGGGCGCGGATTTTGGCTTCCGGCCCCACCAGGATCGGATCGATCAGGTTGGCCCGGGCGGAATCGATGGCGCCCTCCAGGGCCTCCTTGCTGCAGGGATGGCACACGGCGACAGGGATCGGCTCCCAGTCATCGACGTAGTCGATCAGCCTTTTGAAAGCCGTTTTGCGGTGAAAATGCTCGGCGGCGTAAGGGGACCCGGCAGCGGTGGGCTTTTTGGTCGGCGCCTTGACCTTGGCGACCCCGGTGATGACATCCTCATGGCGCTGATTGACCGCCCGGCAGTCGAACATCACGCTGCCGTCCGCGGCATCCTTGGATCTGACGGTCACGCTGATGGTGAGCGTGTCGTCCAGTTCGACCGGGTTGTGGAACTCGAGCTGCTGCGACCGGTAGACCGTGCCGGGCCCCGGCAGGTCGTTGCCCAGCAGGCTCGAGATCAGCGCCCCGCCCCACATGCTGTGGCCGACCAGCTTGTGGCGCTCCAGCAGCATTTGCGCGTACTCGTCGCTGAAATGGGTCGGGTTCATGTCACCGGACAAAACTCCGAACATATCGATATCCTGCTTGGTCAACATGCGCTCCATATGGGCGGTGTCGCCGATCTGGATTTCATCGAACGTCTTGTTAGTGATCATTGGCCTGAACCTCCTTGTTCAGTCGTTTCCGAATCGGTCCCGCCGGGCTCGGCCGGGGGCGGCGAGCTAAAGAGCCGCTCCACCTCCTCTAAACGCTTTTGGGCCTGTTCACCCAGCGGTCCGCCGGCGGTGGCCAACTGGCGCACGACTTTGATCAGTTGCCGGGCTTCCTTTTCGCGGCCATTGAGCAGCAGGGGGATGGCACCCACTGCCCGACGTTCGTCCAGCCGGAGCATGTAGTACTGCTCGCGAAGGTCCTGCTTGAATTCGGCCAGGGATTTTTTCGCACCGTGCTCCGCCCGGATGCGGCGCAGCATCTCAAAACTCCTTTCATCGGCCGCTTTTTCGGGCAGGCGCACGTAGATCAGGGCGCGGATCGCCGCCTCGCGCGGCCCCCCCTGGTCCATTTTGGCCTGCAGCTCCGCGATCCGGCGCTTGACGAAGGCCTGATGATCGGGGTCAGCGCCGGGACGCTTGCGGGGCGGGTCTTCCGACGCCCGCAGCCCCAGCAGGGCCTGCAGCCAGGCCTGGCCGTAGACGCCAAAGAAGACCTGCTCCACCAGCATGTCGCGCAGGTCCCCGAAGGCCTTCAGGCCGAGGGTCATCCAGTCGGAGAAGCCCTTTTCCCATTGCCGGAAGGGGTTGTCGCCAGCCACCGGTTGCCGGTTCTCTCGCACTGTTTCCGCCGCCGCGGCCAGCGGCCGCAGCATTGGGTTGCTGTCGGATAATAGCTCGTAGCCCAGCCGCAGGGGGTGCGTGCGGCGCAGCGCTTCGGCGCTCTGTTCGGTGGCCAGGGCGCGTATCATGGGCTGCAGGGTGGTGCGGTAGAGACCTCGGGTGACTTCCGACAACCGGGCCACGGCCGCAAAGCAGCGTTCGTCATCGGGGGTGTTGCCGCCCAGGGCGCGGATGTCGTCCAGGCTGCGGCGCTCGAAACGGGAGATGTGACCACCTGAGACCAGCTCGGCATTGACGGCATCCGGCGTTTTTTCCTGGAAGACGGCTTCGTAGAGGCCGGGAGGCAGGCAATCGATGAGATCGATGTTATCGGCGAACTCCTGATGCTCCTTTTTGGCGACGCTGCCCGAGACGAAGATCCCCAGGTGCCCGATGGTCTCATGCACCGCGTAGACAATCGTCTGACCGGCGGCCAGGATGTCCTCATCGCTGGCGTAGAGGTCCAGGATCCAGCCGAGGGCCTGCTGCGGCGGGGTGATGTCGTCGCCCTTGGAGCACAGACAGACGATCGGCGAGCGGATTTTTCTGAAATCCAGGCGCACGCCGTCGGCGGTCACCAGCTCGGCGCTGCTGAGCTTGTTGCCGACGAAGAGGTTGTCGACGATATACTGCATCTCCTCGCCGGTCAGGATCACGTGCCTGCCCCACCAGCGTTCGAAGCCCAGATAGCGGGGCGCCTCGCTATCGACCTTGGCGTAGAGGTTGTATTGCTTTGACCAGAGGGTGTTGGCCGGGTTGAGACTCTCGAAGTTCTGCACCAGCCAGGCGCCGTCGAAATTCCCGTGCCCCAGGTCGCTCATCATGGACGTCAGCCAGCTGCCCCCCAGCAGGCCGCCGGTATAGCGCATGGGGTTGACGCCGCGGACACCCGCCCAATAGGACATCGGCGATCCGGCCACGATGATCGGCCCGCAGAGCTCCGGGCGCTTGGCCGCCAGCATCATCAGCGCCCAGCCGGCCTGGCAGTTGCCGATCACCACCGGTTTGCCCTCTGCCGCGGGGTGCAGCTCCGCAACCCGCTGGAGGAAGACCGCCCAGGCATCGATCACGGCCTCGATGGTCTGCCCCGCTTCGGGCACCGGCGTAAACCCGATGAAATAGCAGGCGTGGCCCGCCCCCAGGGCTTCGCCGATCTCGCTGTCGGCCTTGAAGCCGCCGATGCCCGGGCCGTGGCCGGCGCGCGGGTCGATGACCACGAAGGGCCGCTTGCGGTCGTCGATGACGGTCCCCTCGGGCGGGTCGATCTTGATGATGCCGTAATTCACCGGCCGGGGCAGGGTCCGGCCGTCCAGGATCAGGTGATGGTCGAATTGCAGCACATGGGGGACCTTCTCGGCCATGCGTTCCAGGTACTGGTTGCCGCGCCGGCGCATCACATCCCAGAACAGGACCGTCCGCTGCCCGGCGTCGACCAGATAGCTGATCAGGTCATTGGAGCCAAGAATCGGATTGATGTGCTTCTTATCTGTCATGTCAGTCTCCTCGATCGTGCGAACCGCCAAAAACGGATTGCATTCAAATGTTGAAACGCCGGCGCCCGGCTCAGGCCATGATGTCGGCGCCGCCGTCGACATACACGGTCTGGCCGGTGAGACGCCGCGCGAAAGGCGTCGCCAGGAAGGCGCAGGTGAAGCCCACGTCCATGATGTCCACCAGCTCACCGATCGGCGAGCGCTGGACGGCATCGTTCAGCATGCGGTCGAAATCCTTCAGGCCCCCGGCCGCCCGCGTCTTCAGCGGGCCCGGCGAGATCGCGTGCACACGGATCTTGCGGGGGCCGAGTTCGTAGGCCAGATAGCGGCAGACCGCCTCCAGGGCCGCCTTGACCGGCCCCATCACGTTGTAGTTGGGCACCACCTTCTGCGCCCCGTGGTAGCTCATGGCGAAGAGCGTGCCGCCCTCCTTCATCAGTGGTGCGGCCAGGAGCGCCATGCGGATGAAAGAGTGGCAGGAGATGTCCATGGCCACCGAAAAGCCGGCGGCGGAGCAGTTCAGCAGCCCGCCCTGGAGGTCCTCCCTGGGTGCGAAGGCGATGGAGTGCACGAGGATGTCCAGCCGGCCCCACTCCCGCGTAATACGATCGAACACGGCTTCCAGCTCACCGGGCCTGGCGACATCGAGCGGCAGGAGCATCGCCGCCTCCAGTTCGCTCGCCAGGGGCGCGACATGCGGTTTGGCTTTCTCGTTGAGATAGGTGAGCGCCAAATCGGCCCCCACCTCGCGAAACGCCCTGGCGCAGCCATAGGCGATGGAGTGTTCGTTGGCGATGCCGACCACCAGGGCCTTTTTGCCTTTGAGAATCGGCCGCGGCACGTCTGTTTGCATGTGAATTCTCCTATTTTTTTTCAAGCACGCGCCGGGTGTGGCGCGCGATCATCAATTCCTCGTTCGTCGGGACCACCCACACCGCGACGCGGCTTGCGCCGCCGCTGATGCACCCCCGGCCGCCGGCGTTGACCGTTTCGTCGATCGCGACCCCCAGCCAGGCGGCGTCCCGGCAGACGCGGCTGCGGATGACCGGGGCGTTTTCGCCGATACCCCCGGTAAACACGATGGCATCCAGCCCGCCCAGCGCCGCCGCCAATGAGCCGAGCTCGCGGCGGATGCGGTAAATGAAAAGGTCGACGGCCAGCTTGGCCCGGGGCTCCGCGCTCGCCAGCAGCGTGCGCATGTCGCTGGAGATGCCGGAAACGCCGAGCAGACCGGACTGGGTGTAGAGCAGCTTTTCGATGGCAGCGGCGTCCATGCCCCGCTGCTGCATCAGGTACAGGATCACGCCCGGATCGAGCGCGCCGCTGCGGGTGCCCATGGGAAGCCCCTCCACTGCGGTAAACCCCATGGTGCTGGCGATGCTGCGCCCGGCGTCCATGGCGCACATGCTCGCGCCGTTGCCCAAGTGAAGCACGACGACTTTCCCTTTGGCGGCCTCCGGCGCAAGCTGCGGCAAGGTGGCGCCAATGTACTCGTAGGACAACCCGTGGAAACCGTAGCGCATGATCCCCGCCTCCCATAACTCAAACGGCAGCGCGAACATCTGCGCCACCCGGGGCTGATGGCGGTGAAAGGCGGTGTCGAAGCAGGCCACCTGAGGCAGATCGGGAGCACGTTCCAGCGCGCGGCGAATCGGCACGAGATTGTGGGGCTGA
>JAABRJ010000019.1 GCA_011390985.1 Desulfobacteraceae bacterium | reverse complement strand
GGTGCGCCCCGCATCGCCGAAGGCCTTCTCGATCATGATGGTGTCCAGCGCCTTCAGGGCCTCCGGGACCGTGCGGCAGACGATGACGCCTTTGCCGGCCGCCAGCCCGTCCGCCTTGACCACCAACGGCGCCCCGATCTTGCGGATGTAACTCTGGGCCTTGTTGTGGCTGGTAAAGCTCTGTCCTATGGCAGTGGGAATACCGTAGCGGTTCATCAGGTTTTTGGCAAAGGATTTGCTGGCCTCAAGCCGCGCGGCATCGCGGGAGGCCCCGAAGACCCGCAGGCCCTCATTTTCAAACAGATCCACGATCCCCATGGAAAGCGGGCCTTCCGGTCCGACCACGGTCAGATCGACCTGCTCGCTCTTGGCAAAGGCCACCAGCCCCTGGACATCCTCCGCCCCGATCGGCACGCAGGTGGCCAGCTCGGCGATCCCGGCATTGCCGGGCGCGCAAAGGATCTTCTGCACCCGGGGGCTCTGCTTGATTTTCCAGACCAGCGCATGCTCGCGGCCGCCGCCGCCCACTACCAGCACTTTCATACAAGGCCTCCCTTTTGATGACGGTACGGGTTGTCGATTGCGCCCGATCCGATGAAGGACGGGAAATTCACCATCGATGGTTTTGGTGACCATGGGAACCGAATTCGGCAGCCGGCTGAAACCGGTGGGCGGGTATGGACCCGGGAAGGGCCCGAATCACTTCTCGGACAGGGCGCTTGGCTTCAAACCGCCCCTCATGCCGTCGGCGGGCGGTCTTCCAAGCCGAGCGCGATGAGTCGATCCAGCAGCTGACTGAAACTCATGCCGGCCGCCCGGGCCGCCTGGGGCAACAGGCTGGTGGGCGTCATGCCCGGGATGGTGTTGGTTTCCAGCACGAAAATCTCGCGGTCCTTGAGAATCATGTCGGTCCGGCTGTAGCCCCGGCAATTAAGCGCCCGGTGGGCCAGGAGGCCGTATGATTGGGCTTTTTCGGCAAGGGGCGGGTCAATCCGGGCCGGACAGATTTCCTGGGAGGCGCCGGCGGTATACTTGGCGGTGTAGTCAAAAAAAGCGTGGGCCTTGTCGGGGATGATCTCAATCAACGGCAGCGCTTCCAGCCGTTGGTTGCCGATCACGCCGCAGGTCAGCTCGACCCCTGGGATGAAGGCTTCGATCAGGACGCCCGTATCGTGTTTCAGCGCTTCGGCAACCCCGGCGGACAGTGCCTCACGCGATGTGACGACCGACATGCCGATGCTGGACCCGCCCACCACCGGTTTGATCACCAGGGGAAAGCCGAGCCGTTGCGCGATCGTCTCGGGATCCAGTCGATCATGCCGCGTAAGGGCGAGATAGGGCGGCACCGGGATACCGAATTTTTCGTAGAGTTGTTTGGAGACCAGCTTGTTCATGGCAATCGCGCTGCCCAGCACGCCCGAGCCCTGGTAGGGAATGCCCAGAAGATCCAGCATCCCCTGGACCGTGCCGTCTTCTCCGAAAGGCCCGTGCAAGATAACCAGCGCGATATCGATCTGCGAGGCCTCGGCCACCAGCCGGGGCAGATCGGTCCTGGGGTCATAGCGCCGGATATCGTATTTTTCCTTGTCCAGAGCGGCGAACACCTGGTTCCCGCTTTCCAGCGACACCTCCCGCTCGGAGGATACTCCGCCGGAGAGCAATGCAACGCACGTCTTCTTCATCGGCTTAAGCCTTGAGGAGTTTCTTTTTGGCCTGATTGAATTCTTCGAAGGTGAGCAGGTTGTTTTCAAACATGCGGCCCAGTTCCATGAGTTCGCGCAGGCGAACGGTATCAGGGTCTTCGAGCTGATGACTGACGCCCAGATAATCGCTGCCCAGCACCGGGAAACCGGGTTTGCCGCCCAGCCTGAAGGACGCGAGCCCGCCCAGCACGCTGACCTCCACCGGCCGGCCGTTGAACACGGGTGTTTTGAGCATGTCGCGCAGGGATTTGCCCTCGCGCTTCATGCGGCGATAAAAGAGGTAGCCGGATACCAGAATCGCCGCCATTCCAATCAGGAATATCCACAGCATGTAGTTCACGACGCCGCGGAAAAAGATCACCAATAGCCCCAACGACCCAATCAGGGCGAGGTGCCACAGGATCAGGACGGAATAGGCCACCATAATGCTTTTAAACAAGCCAGGGCTGTCATTTTTATAAATCATGGTTTTGAAGACGCAGGCCTGCCATCGATGGGAGATGGGCCGTTTTCTATACGGGCCGCCAATTTGTCCATGTACTGCTGGGGCTCTTCGAACTGAATGGCGGTGTTTCGCATGGAATTGAGTTTAAAGATAAGAAAGTTCAGCTTTTTCAGGGTTCGGTAGCGGAGTGCAGTGTCCCTCATACCGGCCAGGAGGTCCTCGGTTTTCCGGATTTCCTTTTTCAATTCGATTTCCGGCGGCAAACAATCGGCATTCTTGAGAATTTTGTAGGCCAAGCGGAGATCTTCGGGCACATGGCGGTCATCGCAGAACACCAGCGGTTTGCCGCGGCCTTCGAGGTTGTCGAACACTCCCCTTTGCTGGGCGACCCGGATGCGCTCTTCGACGATTTTTTCAAAACCCGCCAACATCCATGCCTCCTGCCAGAAACACCTGATGGTGCCTGCGGGGCGGCTTCTCTCCGGGTTGACTCCGGTTTGCACCGACCCCACTGCAAGCCGCGGGGCAACGCGACCCCAGGCGGCAATACCGATTTGCGAGTCCCGCGCGCCCCGCTGTCTGCCGCGGGAAAACGGCAAAGCCGCCCACTCCAATCGGTTCATGTGGCGTGCGCGGGCAAGGGGCAGAGGGGCTTGGGCTTTTAATGCATGGAGCGAACCATACGCCATTACGCCCCACGTGTCAAAGCAAAAGGCCAGCGAAAATGCCCCCGCACGCGCAACAGAAAGGGCGGCCCCCTTGGGAAGCCGCCCTGCAAACGGTGCAAAGCGCAGCGGGCCGTTCAAATCGGTCTGCGCCCTGTGTGTACGGTATCGACGGGTTGCCGGGGCATCTTGAATTGATTTTTGCGCGGACCCCGGCCGCCCCGGCGCAAATGGGGTGGACAGGCTCCCGATTCAGACGGTATAGTAAGCGCGCTGTCAGGGTATGCACCGGGAGCACTCGAAGGGGGAACTGCCCCTCACCCATGAAAGGAGCAGGCCAAGCGACATGGAGAAGAAGATTGCGGTACTGCCGGGAGACGGCATCGGGCCGGAAGTGATGCACGAGGCCCTCAAAGTGCTGGACGCGGTGCAGGAAAGGTTCGCACTTCCGTTGACCTATGAATTTGCCGACGTGGGCGGGGTTGCCATCGACCGGCACGGCACGGCCCTGCCAGCCGACACGCTGAAGGTCTGCCAATCGGTGGATGCGATTCTTTTCGGCTCGGTGGGCGGCCCCAGGTGGGAAGGCCTTCCGCCGGGCGAACAGCCCGAAAGGGCCGCACTGCTCCCCCTGCGCAAACATTTTGACCTGTTCTGCAACCTTCGCCCCGCCCGGGTTTTCAAATCCCTGGCCGCCGCCAGCCCCCTGAAACCCGAAATCGTGAAAGATGGCTTCGACATCATGTGCGTGCGCGAACTGACCGGCGGGATCTACTTTGGCACCCCCAAGGGCCGCGAGGGCAGCGGGCCGGATGAAAAGGCCTTCGACACGATGGTCTACACGCGCCGCGAAATCGAGCGCATCGCCCGCGCGGCATTCGAAATCGCGCGCACGCGGCGCGGCCGGGTGACCTCCGTCGACAAGGCCAACGTGCTGACCAACATGGTCTTTTGGCGTGAAATCGTCATCCAGTTGGCGGCCGAATACCCCGACGTGACCCTCAATCACATCTATATCGACAACGCCACCATGCAGTTGATCCGCAACCCGCAGCAGTTCGACGTGCTGCTCTGCGGCAACATGTTCGGAGACATCATTTCCGACGAGTGTGCGATGCTGACCGGTTCCATGGGGCTGCTGCCATCGGCGAGTCTCAACGGCACCCAGTTCGGGCTCTACGAACCCGCCGGGGGCTCGGCCCCGGACATTGCCGGCAAAGGGGTCGCCAACCCCGTGGCCCAGATTCTCTCGGCGGCCATGATGCTGCGCTACAGCCTCGGTTTGGCGGCCGCGGCCGATGCCGTCGAAAAAGCCGTGGTCGAAACCCTCGAAGGCGGGGTCCTCACGGCCGATATCGCCATCCGGGGCGTGCGGTCCGTGGGCACCGTCGCGATGGGAGACGCCATCGTGGAGCGCCTGCGCAAAACCTGAAGCCTGATTTCGCCTGGACCTTCAAGCCCTGCCAACCCCTGGGACGCGGCGCAGCGCAAGGAGGCGGCCGTCAGTGGGGAACTCGCCCAAGGCGCAGGCGCGGACATTGCGGGCAGCCAGCGGTCTCAAAGAAAAACCGGGAGACGGCCGAGCGCAGCGCTCACCCCAGACCAGGTAGCCCGCCGTGCAGAAACCAGTTTTTTTGCTGGGGATGGTAAACCCACGACTGATGGTCGATAAACGTGCGTTCGATCAGCTCGTCGGTTTTGTAGTAGCGGATGGCGACGGTCTGAGCGACATGGGACTCGTCACCCAGGAACTCGACCTTGCGAATTTCATACGCCGTTACCTTGAAGGCCTTGAGACGCGCGATCTCGTCGGGTGGGGGGGCGTGTTCGAGAAAATTGGCGGCCGCATCGTAATCGGACCACTCTATAGCGAGGCCGTAGGAACGGGTGACCGTTGCGAAGCTTTGCGCCTGAAGGTGGCTATTGTAAGTGCCACAGCCGGCCAGCAGAAGGGCCGCCAGGCCAAGCCCCCAGATGGCCCTGGGAAGTCGGCGGCAGCCGGCGCAGACGGAGGCGGTATCTGATAACTGCATCATGATAGCGATATATTCGCGCCGGACGGTCTTGTCAAATGCAAAAACGGGGAAGCACTTCGTCCGCATCGCCTGCCAAGGCCGTTCAGGCGGCTGCGGCCAATACCAACCCTTTTTCCCCACACCGCGGAGGAATTATGTACAAAAAACTAGTGCCGGTCAGCGTTTTTGCCCTGTTTGCAGCCCTGGCGCTTGGCTGCCCGCCAAGCTACGCCAAAGTCATCCTCAAGTTCGGCACCGCGACCCAACCCACCCACATCTACAACCAGGCGGCTGAATATTTTGCGAAAATCGTTGCCGAGCGCACCAGCGGCGAAATCGAGGTCCAGGTCTTTCCGTCGTCTCAGCTCGGTTCCGAGCGTGACATGGTCGAAGGCCTGCAGCTCGGCTCGCTGGAAATGACCCTGACCTCCACCGGCCCGTTGGGCAATTTCGTCCCCCAGGTCAAGCTGTTCAATCTGCCGTTTCTCTTCAAGGACCGTGAGGCCTGCTACCGCGTCCTGGACGGCGAAATCGGGACGCAGATCGCGGCGCGTTTTCTCGAAGTCGGCGTCCGCTCCCTGGGCTGGTATGAGAACGGCTTTCGCAACATCACCAACTCCAAACGCACCATCACCAGCCCCGAAGACATGCAGGGGCTCAAGATTCGGGTCATGGAGGACGACGTTTTCATCCTGACCATGAAGGCCCTGGGAGCCAGCCCGCTGCCGATGGCATTCGGTGAGCTGTACACGGCGCTCGAGCAGAGGATCGTCGACGCCCAGGAAAACCCGCTGGCGGTCATTTACTCCTCGCGCTTTTTCGAGGTCCAGAAATACCTTGCCATAACCGGGCACTTCTACTCACCGGCCATGCTGCTGGTCAGCGACATCACCTGGCAGACCCTGAACCCCGGGCAGCAGAAAATTCTAACGGAGGCCGCCGCAGAGGCCCGCGACTACGAGCGCAAGATCTCAATGCAGGCCGACCGGGACCTGGAGGCCGCCTGTCGGCAAGCGGGCATGACGGTGACCCACCCGGACAAAACCCCGTTTGTGGAAGCGGTTGCCGGGGTCTACAGCACCCCGGCGGTGGTCCAGGCCATCGGCGGCGGCAATCCCGAGGAAGGCCGGAAACTGATCGAAGCGGTCCGCGCCGCGGCAAGATAGACGGCTGACCACCGAAAGCGTTCCACACGGCCCGATTGCCGAGACCGGCCGGGCCATCCGCGCCGGGTAGAAACAGGCCCCCAGCCGGCGGCACGTTCACCGGCCCGGTTTTCAAAGGGGGGTCAGCCGTGTTGTGCAAAACCGCTTGCAACCTCATGGACCGATGCGTCAACTGGTGCCTGGCCCTGCTGATGGCGGCCATGGTGGGCGTCATCAGCGCCCAGGTCTGGTGCCGCTTTGTCCTCAACGACCCGCTGGCCTGGTCCGAGGAGGCCGGCCGCTACCTGTTCGTATGGATTTCCTTCATGGGCGCCGCCGCCGGGGTTCGCTACCAGGTCCACCTGGGGATCGACCTGCTGCAGAAATTTCTGCCCGACCGGGCCTACCGTCTGGGGGTGGTGCTGGTCAACCTCATCATCCAGGTCTTTCTGCTGGTGATTGTCTACTGGGGCTTTAAAATCCTGGGGATCGTCCAGTTCCAGGAATCCGCCTCGCTGCACATTTCCATGCGCTACCCCTACCTGGCGGTGCCGGTAGGCGGCCTCTTGATGCTGATCAACTCACTGCGGGTGTCGGTCGGCGCCATCCGCAAGCGACCACTGGACCACGAGCTGCGGGTATGACGGCGATCCTCTTTTTCTCGCTGCTGGTCTGTTTTGGCCTCGGAATGCCGATCGCCTTCTGCCTGGGGGTGGCTTCGGTGGCCGCCCTGCAGTTTGGCTCCAACCTGCCGCTGACCCTGGCGGCCCAGCGCCTTTTCACCGGGACCGATTCCTTTCCGCTGATGGCCGTCCCTTTCTTCATGCTGGCCGGCGAGTTGATGGAGTGCGGGGGCATTTCGCGGCGCCTGTTCGATTTCGCCCATGCGCTGGTCGGCTTCGTATTCGGGGGACTGGCAATGGTGGCGGTGGTGGCCGCCATGTTTTTCGCCGGCATCTCCGGGGCCGCGGCTGCAGACACGGCCGCCGTCGGAGCAGTTTCGATCCCGGCCATGATCCGCAAGGGCTATCCCAGAGGGTTCGCCGCCGCGGTGCAGGCCGCCGGCGGTACCATCGGCGTCATTATTCCGCCGTCGATTCCGATGATCATCTTCGGGGTGGTGGGCGGGGTCTCCATCGGCAGGCTGTTCATGGGCGGCTTCATCCCGGGGATCCTGATCGGGGGCGGCCTGATGGTTGCCAGTTATTTTCTCGCCAGGCGCGCCGGTTACGAGCGCGAGCGTTTTCGCGGCTGGGGGGAAATCGTGCGCACCTTTTGCGGAGCAGTCCCGGCCCTGCTGATGCCCCTGATCATTTTAGGCGGCATCCTGGGCGGCATCTTCACCCCCACCGAGGCCGCCGTCGTTGCGGTGGTCTACGGGGCCGGGGTCGGTTTCCTGGTCTACCGTGAACTGAGGCTCCGGGACCTGCCGAGAATCTTCGCCAAAGCCGCCATTTCGACCTCCACGGTGATGTTGCTGATCGCCACGGCCAGCATTTTCGGCTGGATCCTGACCGCCGAGCGGGTGCCCCAGAACGTGGCCGCCCACCTCGTGATCCTGACCGATTCCCCGGCCGCGCTCTACGCCCTGATCCTGGCGTGCCTGCTGGTGGTGGGCACGTTCATGGAAACATCGGCCGCGCTGATCATCCTGACACCGGTCTTTCTGCCGGTGGTGCAACAGTTCGGGATCGACCCGGTGCACTTCGGCGTGGTCATGGTGACCGCACTGGCCGTCGGCATGCTGACGCCGCCGCTGGGCATCTGCCTGTTTATCGCGTGCAACATCGCCGGCATCCAGCTGTCCGAAATCATCCGGCACATCGCCCCGT
>JAABRJ010000018.1 GCA_011390985.1 Desulfobacteraceae bacterium | reverse complement strand
AAATTTCGGTTTGCCATCCTTCTTTCCTTCGGCACCATCTCCTTCGGAACGCTGGGCTATCACTTTATTGAGGGAATGACGCTTTTCGACGCCTTTTACATGACCATCATCACCGTCAGCACGGTGGGGTTTTCCGAGATCAAACCCCTGACGACCATCGGTCGGAGCATCACCATGGTGGTGATCATGATGGGGATCGGTGTGGGCGGCTACACGATCGGGATGATCGCCCGCAGTTTTATCGAGGGGGAACTGCGGATATTTTTCGGGAGAAAAAAGTTGGAAAAAAGGATTGCGGCACTGGCCCATCATTTCATTATTTGCGGCTACGGCCGGATCGGCCGGATCATCTCATCCGAACTGGCCGACGACAAGATCCCCTTTGTGGTCATCGAACAGGACGCTAAGGCCGTCGAGCAGCTCCAGAAGAGCGGTTACCTGTGGCTCCAGATGGATGCGACCTCCGAGGAGGCGCTGCTGGCGGCCGGCATCAAACGCGCCAAAGGGTTGGTGACCGCCCTGCCCTCCGATGCCCACAACGTTTTCATCACGCTCACGGCCAAGGGCTTGCGGCCGGATATCTTCATTCTCTCGCGGGCCTCGGACCACGGCAACGAGGACAAGCTCAAACGGGCGGGGGCCACGCGCGTCGTCTCGCCCTATCTGATCGGCGGCCGCCGGATGGCCCAGGTGCTCAAGCGCCCCACCGTGGTGGACTTTATCGATATCGCCATGATGGAGCGCCATCTGGGGCTGATGATGGAGGAAGCCAAAATCGGCCCCGAATCGCAGCTGATCGGCAAAAACATCATGGCCAGCAACCTGCGCCGGGATTTTGGCGTGATCGTGGTGGCCATCAAGAATGCCTCAGGCGAGATGACCTTCAACCCCGGGCCCGGGGAAACCCTCAACGCGGGGGACGTGATCGTGGTGCTCGGCAAGATGGAAAACCTCGAGCGCATGCGCGCGGTGCTTTGAAGCACGCGCCAGCTTCTCAGGCTTCCGCCATCAGGGTCTTGAGTTCCGCGCCGTCGATTTTTTCGCGCTTCAGCAGCAGTTCGGCCCCCTTGTCCAGCACCGCGCGGTTCATTGCCACAATCTCCAGCGCCCGGGCGTATTGGGCGTTGATGATCTCGCGGATCTCGGCGTCGATCAGCTGGGCGGTGGTTTCGCTGTAATCCAGCGACCCCTGGGGGGCGATCTCCAGGAAACGGGCGCGCTTCTCGCGGGCAAAGTAGACCTGACCGACTTTTTCGCTCATCCCGTACTCCTTGACCATGCTGGTGGCGATGTCGGTGGCCCGGGCGAGGTCGTTGTGGGCACCGGTGGAGATGTCACCGAAGACGGCCGACTCCGCCGCCCGACCTCCCAGGAGGGTGGCGATTTTATTGAGCAGCTCGGTTTTTTTCATCAGGAAGCGGTCCTCGGTGGGCACCTGCATGGTGTAGCCCAGGGCGGCGATGCCCCGGGGGATGATCGAGATTTTCTGAACCGGATCGGTTCCCGGCAGGCTCAGGGCGACGACGGCGTGGCCCAATTCGTGATAGGCGATGATCCGACGCTCTTCCACGTTGATCACGCGGTTTTTTTTCTCCAGACCGGCCACCACGCGCTCCACCGCCTCTTCGAACTCGGGCATGCCGACCGCCTGTTTGTCCCGGCGGACGGCCAGGAGGGCGGCCTCGTTGACCAGGTTGGCGAGGTCAGCCCCCACCATCCCGGGGGTCATGGCGGCGAGCTTCTCCACATCGAGGTTCTGTTCGGCCTTGACGCCCCTGAGGTGGATCCGCAGGATGGCTTCGCGGCCCAGCTTGTCGGGGCGGTCCACCAGCACCTGGCGGTCGAAGCGTCCCGGCCGCAGCAGCGCCGGGTCGAGGATTTCGGGGCGGTTGGTGGCGGCCATCAGGATGACGCCCACATTGGGGTCGAAGCCGTCCATCTCCACCAGCAGCTGGTTGAGGGTCTGTTCGCGTTCGTCATGGCCGGCCATCGGGCCGATGCCCCGGGCCTTGCCCAAAGCGTCGAGTTCATCGATGAAAATGATGCAGGGCGCCTTCTGTTTGGCCTGTTCGAAGAGGTCCCGCACCCGGGCCGCGCCCAGGCCCACGAACATTTCGACAAATTCGGAGCCGCTCATGCTGAAAAACGGAACGCCGCTTTCGCCGGCAACCGCCTTGGCCAGCAGCGTCTTGCCCGTTCCCGGCGGTCCCACCAGCAGGACGCCTTTGGGCATCTTGCCCCCCAGGGCGGTGAAACGCCCCGGCTCCTTTAAAAATTCGACCACCTCCACCAGTTCCTGCTTGGCTTCGTCCACACCGGCGACATCTTCGAAGCTGATGTTCAGGTCGCTTTCAACATAAATTTTGGCCTTGTTCTTGCCCAGCGCCATGAAGCCCGGCTGCTGGCCGGCCATGCGCTTCATGAAGAAGTACCAGATGCCAAAGAAGAAAAAAACCGGGACGATCCATGAGAAAAGGTCGCGCAGGAAGGTCGATTCGATCTGGCCTTTGAAGGTGACGCCGTACTGCTCGAGGAGCTTGGAGGTTTCGGGGTCCACCCGGACGGTGCGGAATCCGGTGGGGTGGCCGCGGTCGGTCGTGTCGTCGATCATTTTGCCCTGGATCTGGTTGGCCGTGATGGCCACCTCGGTGATCCGGTTCTCTTTGAGCAGCTGCAGAAACTGACTGTAGGGGATGACCGGAATTTCCGTGACCGATACGATCGATTGCTGCAGCAGCAGAACGAGCCAAATGCCAAGGAGGGCATACCAGAGGGAAAATTTGTACTCTTTTTGCATCGCACCTCTCCCCGCAGCGTCCGTTTTGCTGGCTGTTGATAATCCCGTTACACGCTCGTGGCTGAAAATATTGACATCCGATTGCGCCGGGTTGGGGTCTCGTCTGCAAGGCGGATCGACTGGTGCCGCTTCGCTGCGCATGAGCAATCAAAGTTAAATTAAGTCAGCCGCCGCCAAAAAGCAACCAGCCCGCTGGGGACCGCCGCGAGGGTCACGATCGCCGTCAAGGCGCAGGCAAAAAACGTTTTTCGGATTTATACTGAAAGGCCACGGCAACCATGGCCAAACCCCTGGCTGGGCGTTTGGCCCGTTCTCCGGCGTGCGGACACTCCGGTTTCCGGCCGGCTTGGCGGGAGAAAAGGGAGGAGCGCAAATGGCGTCGGCCCCGATCGACCTGACCCACGCGCTGGATGTGGATACGCCGGTTTTTGCGGGCGACCCGCCGCTGGCGCGGCAAACCGTGTTGACCCATGGGCGGGACGGGTGCCATCTGGAGCGCATCACACTGGGGACCCACACCGGCACCCACATGGACGCCCCCTTCCATTTTTTTGCGGACGGCGATCGGCTGGACGGTCTGCCGATCAGCCGGCTGGTGGGCCCCGGTGTAAGGCTGGACCTGTGCGGGCGCCGCGAGGAAAGTGTGATTTGGGCCGCGGAGTTGCGGCGCGCCGGGCCGGAAGTGAACCCGGGGGATTTTGTGCTCCTGATGACCGGCTGGGACCGCTTCTGGGGGACGCCGCGCTATTTCCGGCACCCCTACCTGGCGCCGGATTGCGGAAGATGGCTGGTGGATTGCGGGGCCGGGCTGGTGGGCATGGACACCCCCAGCCCGGACCGGTCCGCCGGCGGCCGGGGTGGCTATCCCGTTCACCGGCTGCTTTTGGGCGCCGGGGTCTTGATCGTCGAGAACCTCCGCGGCCTGGCGCGGATACCGGCGGCACGGGGGAATTATGCCTTCCTGCCGCTGAAGCTGAAAGGGGCCGACGGGGCCCCGCTGCGGGCCGTGTTCCTGGGCTCCTGACCTCGGCGCGCGGGTCGCGGGCGGCGGGTGGATGTGCGGGCCGTGGCAGGTGCGACGAGCGCCAGCCCAGCGCGGAAGCTGGAGGTGCTTGCGCGCCAGTCAGGCCTTGCCCAATAAGCGCAGCATCACGGCCTTTTGGGCATGCAGGCGGTTTTCGGCCTGGTCGAAAACCACCGCCTGGGGTCCGTCGATCACTTCGGCGGCCTGCTCGTAGCCGCGCATGGCCGGTAGGCAGTTCATGAAGATGGCGTCGGCTGCGGCCAGGGCCATGAGTTTGGCGCTGACCTGGTAGGGCATGAACTGTTGGACGCGCTGCGCCATTTGCGACTTGGGGATGTGGTAGCTCATCCAGGAGTCTGTGTAGACCACGTCTGCACCGGCCACGGCTTCCGCCGGGTCGTGGGTCACGACGACCTCCGCACCGGCGGCCCGGCCGGCGGCGGTCGCATCGGCCACCACGGCCGGCAGCGGGCTGGCGCTCGGGTCGGCCGGACAGCCGACGCGGATATTGACGCCCACTTTGGAGCAGCCGTAGAGCAGGGAATGGGTCACGTTGTTGTTGGCGTCCCCCAGGTAGGCCAGGGTGAGGCCCGCCAGGGGCCCCTTTTTCTCCCGGATGGTCTGGAGGTCCGCCAGGACCTGGCAGGGGTGGTTGAAGTTGGTCAACCCGTTGATGACCGGGATCTCGGCGCTGGCGGCGAGTTCTTTCATATGCCGGTGCTCAAAAAGGCGCGCCATGAGCAGGTCGGCATAGCGGCTGAGCACTTTCACCATGTCGGCGATGGTCTCCTTGCCGGCCGCCAGGGGTGAGGTGGCCATGTCGTAGAAGATCGCATTGCCCCCCATCTGGCAGATCCCGGTTTCGAAGGAAACCCGGGTGCGCAGGCTGGGTTTTTCGAAAATCATGACCAGCATCCGGCGCTGCATGGCATCCCGGTAGTTTTCGGGGGCAGCCTTGACTGCATCGGCCAGATCCAAAATGGCCGTTATCTCATCGGTCGACCAGTCCTTCAAGGAAATCAGGTGCTGCATGCCGTCACCGCCTTTCAGCTTGTCAGATCGTCGTAGTATTTGACGATTTCGCTGGAACGATCGAAAATTTCCAGCATCAGCGCCGCGCGCACCCACATGCCGTTGCGGACCTGACGCCAATAGACAGCCCGCGGGTCCTGGTCCGCCTCGATGGCGATCTCCTTGCGCCGCGGCAGGGGGTGCAGCAGCACCGCGTCGGGTTTGAGGATCTCCAGGTGACGCGCGGTGAAATGAAAGCGGGCGGTGTCCAGCAGGCGGCTTTCCTCGGCCGTGTCCCATTCGTCCTGGATGCGGGTCATGTAGATCGCGTCCACTTCGGGGATGATTTTTTCGAAATCCTCGCTCAACTCGTAGGACGCGCCCGCCGCGCGGAGATTTTCGAGGATGTCGGCACCGATCTGGAGCGATTCGGGGGCCACGAAATACTGTTTGACCCCCGGATAGAGGGTCAGCAGGTTGGCCAGCGAACGTACCGTGCGCCCGCGGGCGAGGTCTCCCACGAAGGCGATTTTCTTCCGGGGGATGCCCCCGCGGGTCTCGAAGCTGCGCTGCAGGGTGTAGATGTCCAGCAGGGCCTGGGTGGGGTGTTGATCCTGGCCGGAGCCGGCGTTGATGACCGGGATGGGGCGGTCCGTGTTGGACAGCAGCCAGGCGATCCGCTCGGCAAAACCGCCCACGGGGTGCCGCATGATGATCAGGTCAAAATACGAGCTGAAGGTGCGCACCGTGTCTTCCGGGGATTCCCCCTTGATTTCGCTGGAGGTGGTGGTATCGCGCACCTCCGCCGGGTGGAGGCCGACGATCTGGCAGGCGGAGTAAAATGAGAGAAAGGTCCGGCTGGATGGCTGGGCGAAGTACAGCATGGCGCGCTTTTCCGAAAGGAGGGACTGCAGGAAGTGCAGCCCGCCCTTTGTTTTGCCGATGCGCCGGATCTTGGTGGCCAGGTCACAGAGCCGTTCGAGGGAAGGGCGGTCGAACTGCTGGGCGATCAGGGCATGGTAAGGCCGTCCGTTGCGTAAAAAAAAGGGGCCCTTCTCTTCGCGTTTGAGGTTTTGGAAATCCAGCCACGAAATTTGCCGCAAAGGGTTGTCCTTGTACATCACCTTTTTTCCTCGCTTGGCGTTTGACGGTGGCGCAAAGCGGCCACATCTTCGCGCTGGTCTGCATACCGCTTTAGTGCGGTGTTTTTTGCGGAACCGTCTGAGGGTGGACTGTTCATAACCCGCGGGGGAGGAAGCGTCGCGCTTTCTGCTCGATGCCAGTCCCTTAAGCTAATGGCCGGGGTTTGTCAATGCCCGGCGGGGGCCGGTCCACGACCGGCCGCGGCTGTATTTGCGGCCGGAAGAAAGGGCTTGCCCTTGCAAAAAGGAGGTGCGGTTTGGCGCAAATTTGCGATAACCGGCGGCGGCGCAGGTCCCTGCGGGTCTGGGGCCTGTCGCTGGTGATGGTCTTTGGCGCCTGCTCGGCCAACGGCCCTGGGGTCATCGGCCCGCACGGCGGCAAGCTGGCGCCTTGCCCGGACAGGCCCAATTGCGTCTGCAGTGATGCCGATGACGCCAGGCACCGGGTGGCGCCATTCACCTTCCGGGAGGGGTCTGCGGCGGACGCCTGGGCTGCGCTTGGGGCGTACGTCAGCGCCCTCCCGAGAGCCCGGGTGGTCACCGCCTCACCGGTCTACCTGCACGCGGAGATCCGCAGCCGGGTTTTTCGCTTTGTGGACGATCTCGAGTTTTACCTGCGGCCGCAGGCGGGGGGCATCGCCGTGCGTTCGGCATCCCGCACAGGCTACGCCGACCTTGGGGTCAACCGCCGGCGAATCGAGGCCATTCGCAACCACCTGGCCGAATTGGGGATCCTCCGGGACCCATAAAAAAGCCATGCGCCCTGGGGATTTCACGCCCCCCGTTTTTGCTGCGGCATAGAAAAGCGGCGCAGCCGCGCATGCTGGCGGCCGCTTCTCATCATCGTTCCGACGTAGGGCTATAGGGCTATAATTTTATATAATTATATAGGGTTAGGCCTACAGTCAAGCAGGCTGCGATCTGTTCCAGCTTTCGCTGGGCCGGCGTTTTGCCTTGCAGCGCGGCGCCGCAAAAAGCCCGGCAGTGGGCCAACGGCGTCCCCAACCGTTCTAAAACCATTGATTTTGCTGGGATGGGCTTCAACTAATCTGTTGACATTCCGATAAACCTTATATAGAGACAGGTCTAATTGAACTGTTGAGGCAATTCAGAACTTCAATTGGAGGTGGGACCGCATGACAAAAGCAGAATTGATTGAAAAAATGGCAATGGATGCCGGCATCAGCAAGGTTGCTGCCGGAGCCGCTCTGGATTCCTTTGTTGACGGCGTCACCAGCGCGTTGAAGAGAAAAGAGGGGAAAGTGACCCTGGTCGGTTTCGGCACTTTTCTCAAGGTTCGCCGCAAAGCCCGTAAGGGGCGCAACCCCCAGACCGGCGAGGAAATCAAGATCAAGGCGACCAACGTTGTCAAGTTCAAGCCAGGCAAAAAACTGAAAGATTCGGTCTGATCCATACGGGCGTGGTTTGCGGCAGCCTGCGAGCGTTGCCGCAAACCGCTCTAGATTCTTTTCAATTCCGCTCCGTCCCGCGGTTTTTATCCCCCCCAGCACCCCGATGGGTGACTGCTTTTTATTTTTGACCGGCAGCGCTGCAAACCAGCTGCGGCCCGGTTGCGATTTAGCATTCGACCTCCGCTCCCGACAGTGTTACAATGATTTTCAAATTTCTAAACGGTGTGTCACCGGATGGGGCGGCGTGCAGTTGGCTGATGCGTTCCGGATCAAGGGGGCGATGATGTGGGTGTTCACCATGGACGGATTTTTCGCAGCGGTCTGGGATAAGAACTGCGGTCGGGACGAGCTGATGATCCGCACCCGCTGTCGAGAGGATCTGGTTCGACTTTCCAAAACACTCTGGGGGTACAGCGAAGAGGTCAAGATCCTCAAAAACCCGGGAGCC
>JAABRJ010000017.1 GCA_011390985.1 Desulfobacteraceae bacterium | reverse complement strand
CGGCGTTGCTCATGGCATTCAGGCTGCGCTCCCGGGTAAAGGTCACCCACGCGAACCGGCCGTCCTTTTCCAGCCGTACGTTTTCAAATTCCATCAGTCGTCAGCCGAGAAGTTTCCCCAAAGGATAGACCACACCTCCGGTGCACAGCATGCTGCACATCCATGGCGGAATTTTCCTGTCGCATGGAAGTTTTTCGGGTGGTAATGTCTACGGAGGACCATCTTGAGATCAGGCTTGCCACCGCCTTCGTTATCGAGGTTCTCCGCCAGCCGTGCTTCTTCGATGCCGAGTTTGCGGATTTCTGTTGGAGTCGGTTATGGCAGCAGGCGGGTCCCCGATTGGCAGGCGCTGTCGCTGGGTCCTGCGACGGCTCCCCGGGGGGGTATGTATGTTCATCTTTTGAATTATGTGGCCACGAATAATGAAAAATCAAGAGGTTGAACAAAACCGCTTCGCGGAAGTGCATTTTCCGACCCGTTGCTTCTGCCTCACCAGCCGCTATCCGTTCCCTTCGTCGGCCATTTTATAGAAACTAACCGTATCGCTTATAACGCCATCCGATCACGCCTTGAGGCCGGTCGGATTTTTTTATTCCCATTTCACCCAAAGGAGGCATTGTGAGCACTGCATTACGGCAGAAATTCATCAATTACGTGACCCTACGCAGACTCTCACCCAGAACCCAGAAGGCATACACCAATGCCTTGGCCCGGTTGGCCGCCTATTTTCGCAGGTGACCCGACACACTCGATGACGACCAGATCCAGGCCTACCTGCTTCACCTGATCAAAGAGCGGCGTCTGGCCTGGAACTCGTGCAATGTGGTCTTCGCCGGTCTGCGCTGTTTTTACGGCGAGCTGCTCAAATGGGGACAGCCCCGGTTCAGCATCCTGCCCCGGCCCCGGCCCCGGCGAAAGCGCCTGCCCATGTTGCTCAGTGTCGAAGAGGTCCAGCGCTTGATTGACGCCACCGGCAACCCCAAACATCGCACCTTGCTGATGCCCGTTGGGTGGTCGGATTAAAGCCCCGGCATATCGAAAACAGCCGCATGATGATCCGTGAGGAGCAGGGCAGGGGACAAATGATGGTCATGTACAAAATCCCGAAAGGCAGCCGCATCCGCGAGCCGCCATAGCATTGATCGGGTTTCTGATTTTGGGTTCAACCCGGCGCACGGGGCCGCCACCCGGGGGTGCGCCCAAATCCAAAATCTACACGGCTTTTGCCACTTCGCGCATTCTTCAAAGGCCTATTTTTCAGAGGCTGCAGGCCGAATTGGATGCATTTCAAAATTATTCAGAGCTCAAGTCCGCAGTGTTTTTCTTGCAATCTCCCTCGGGTGGGCTATATAAAATCCATAGCTTCACCGAAGGCGGTGCGGCGGCTCTGTTCAACCACATTTTATCCATTATCCTCTCATCCGCATGGCCTGACAACCGGCGCAGCAACAAAAAAAGACCCCCCATAACCAACGAGGCGCCCAATGCACTTGCAGCATGATATTACGACCGTCGACCGTCATCCCCGCCGCCACGGGCTGTATGACTCACGATTCGAACATGGCAGCTGCGGACTGGGCATGGTCTGCCGTCTGGACAATGTCAAAAGCCGCCAGATCATCACAGACGGGCTGACGCTGCTGCGCAACCTGAGCCACCGCGGCGCCTACGGCTGCGATTCGGCTACCGGAGACGGCGCCGGCATCCTGATGCAGATGCCGCATGGGTTCCTGCAGGCGGCCTCCGCGGATGCAGGCATCCGCC
>JAABRJ010000016.1 GCA_011390985.1 Desulfobacteraceae bacterium | reverse complement strand
CCGCCTGCCCGAAGAGGGCGCGTATGCCTGCGGCGCCGTTTTCCTGCCGCCGGACGCGGAGCAGCGCGAACACCTGATGGATATGTGCGCGGACGCGGTGCGTGCCGAAAACCTGCTGTTCCTGGGCTGGCGCGCTGTGCCGGTCCGCTCCGAAGTCCTGGGCGGAATCGCCCGCGCCGCAGAACCCTCCATTTTCCACCTATTCGTCGGGCAAAGAAGGGCAATGCTCGATCAAGCCCATTTCGAACGCAAGCTCTACGTGCTGCGCAAGGTCATGGAAGCCGGCGCGCGCGCCTGCAAACTGCCGCAGGGCAGTTTTTTCCATATCCCCAGTCTCTCAAGCCGCACCCTGGTTTACAAAGGCATGTTCCTGGCTCATCAGATCGAGCCCTATTACCCCGACCTGTCGCATCCGGAAATTGCCAGCGCCATGGCCCTGGTGCACCAGCGTTACAGCACCAACACCTTTCCCACCTGGGATCTTGCCCACCCCTTCCGCTTCCTGGGCCACAACGGCGAGATCAACACCTTGCGCGGCAACGTCAACTGGATGAACGCCCGCCAGCACCTGTTCCGCTCCGACCTGTTCGGCGACGACATGCAGAAGCTGTTGCCGATCGCCAAGCCTGGCGGCAGCGATTCGGCCATCCTGGACAACGCCCTGGAGCTGCTGCACCACAGCGGCCGCTCCCTGGCGCACAGCATGATGATGCTCATTCCCGAGGCCTGGCAGGGCCACGCCGCCATGCCCGACGAGCGCAAGGCATTTTATGAATACCACGCCTGCCTGATGGAGCCCTGGGACGGGCCCGCCGCCATCGCTTTCAGCAACGGCAGCCAGATCGGCGCCACGCTGGATCGCAACGGGCTGCGTCCGGCGCGCTACACGGTCACCCGCGACGGGCGCGTGATCCTGGGCTCGGAAGCCGGCGTGCTGCCCGTGGCCCCGGAAATGACCGCCGCCAAGGGGCGCCTGCGGCCCGGGCGCATGCTGCTGATCGATTTGGAGCAGGGGCGTATCATCGAGGATGACGAACTGAAGGCCGAACTGGCCGCGCGCCGGCCTTACCGCGCCTGGATCAACCAAAACCTGGTGCGCCTTGCGGACCTGCCGCCGGCGGAACTCTCTGCGCCCATCGCCGCGCAAGACCTGATCATCTTTCAGCACACCCTGGAAGATTTCAAATTCGTCATCGGACCGATGGCCGGCGCGGGCGCCGAGCCCACCGGGTCCATGGGCGATGATACGCCGCCGGCAATCCTTTCCGAGCAGTCGCGACCGCTGTTCGATTACTTCCGCCAGCTCTTCGCCCAGGTAACCAACCCGCCCCTGGATGCGATCCGCGAGGAACTGGTCACCTCGCTTGCGACGACGCTCGGCGCCGAGCAGGATCTGTTCGCCGAAAGTCCCCTGCACTGCCGCAAGCTGCGCCTGGATTATCCGATCCTGACCGATGCCGAGCTTTCATCCATCCGCGCCAACCGCGCCGCCGGCCTGCGGGTCGTAACGCTGCCGGCCCTCTTCGACATCGAAGGCGGCGCGGCGGCCCTGAACGCGGCCTTGACCTACCTTTGCCGCGAGGCCGCGGAAGCCGTGGAAGGCGGGGCCGCCATCCTGATTCTGTCCGACCGCGGCATGGACCGGCGGCATGCCGCCATCCCCAGTCTGCTGGCCCTGTCCGGGGTGCACCACTACCTGATCCGCAAGGGCTGCCGCACGCGCTGCGGCCTGATCGCTGAAACCGCCGAGGCGCGCGAGATCCATCACTTCTGCTGCCTGCTGGGCTATGGTGCCGGGGCGGTTAACCCCTATTTGGCGCTGGCCGCCATCCGCCGCATGGCCGAAAGCGGCGAGTTGGAGGGGCTCGACGGGCGGGTGGCCTGCGCCAACTATATTAAGGCCGCCAACAAGGGCATCCTCAAGGTGATGAGCAAGATGGGCATCTGCACCTTGCAGAGCTACCGCGGTGCCCAGATCTTTGAAGCGGTGGGTTTGTCCGACAACCTGATCGACCGCTATTTCAGCGGCACGCCCTCGCGCATCGGCGGCAGCGGCCTGGAACGCATCGCGGACCTCGTGCGCCGCAACCATGCGGTCGCCTATGCGCGCAGCGCCGAAGCCACCGCCATCGGCGGCGGCCTGGCGGCGGGCGGCAAATACCAATGGCGGCGCGGCGGAGAGCAGCACCAGTACAATCCCCTGACAATCGCCCGGCTGCAACAGGCCGTGCGCGGGGAGGGGGACGAGCGCGCCTGGCACGAGTTCACCGGCCTGGTGCAAGCCCAAAACCGCGCGGGCGGCCTGATCCGCGGCCTGCTTGCGTTCACACCGGCCGGCCGGCCGGTGCCACTTTCCGAAGTCGAGCCATGGACCGAAATCGTCAAGCGCTTCAAGACGGGCGCCATGTCTTACGGCTCGATCAGCAAGGAGGCCCACGAAACCCTGGCCATCGCCATGAACCGCATCGGTGGCCGCAGCAACTGCGGCGAAGGCGGCGAGGACGCCGACCGCTTCCAGCCCGACCCGAACGGCAGCTGGCGCAACAGCGCCATCAAGCAGGTAGCCTCGGGCCGTTTCGGCGTGACCGCCCACTACCTGGTCAATGCCAACGAGCTGCAGATCAAAATGGCCCAAGGCGCAAAGCCCGGCGAAGGCGGACAGCTGCCCGGATTCAAGGTCTACCCCTGGATCGCCCGCACCCGCCATGCCACCCCCTATGTCGGTCTGATCTCGCCGCCGCCGCACCACGATATCTATTCGATCGAGGACCTGGCGCAGCTGATTTACGATCTGCGCAACATCAACCCGCGGGCGCGCATCAGCGTCAAGCTGGTCTCCGAGGCGGGTGTGGGCACCATAGCCGCCGGCGTGGTGAAGGCCAAGGCGGACGTGGTCCTGATCAGCGGAGATGCCGGCGGCACGGGCGCCTCACCCCTGGGCTCCATCAAGCACGGCGGCCTGCCCTGGGAGATAGGCCTGGCCGAGACCCAACAGACCCTGGTGCTCAACGGCCTGCGCCACAAGATCGTGGTGGAGTGCGACGGCCAGCTCAAGACCGGCCGCGACGTGGCCGTGGCTTGCCTGCTGGGGGCCGACGAGTTCGGCTTCGGCAGCGTCGCCCTGGTGGCCCTGGGCTGCGTCATGATGCGCGTCTGTCACCTGAACACCTGCCCGGTGGGTATCGCTACCCAGGACCCGGTGCTGCGTAAAAAATTCGCCGGCAAGCCCGAACAGGTGATCAACCTGATGCGCTTTATTGCCGAGGAACTGCGCACCATCATGGCCGGACTGGGATTCCGCACGCTCTCGAAGATGGTTGGCCGCAGTGACTGCCTTGAATTCACGACCGCCGTGACCCACTGGCAAGCACGCGGCCTTGATTTGTCCCGCATCCTGCACCGGCCGACGCCGCCGCCGGCAGTGGCCGCGTTTTGCGGCGCCCCCCCGGATACCGCCCTGGGCAAAGTCCTCGACCGACAGCTTCTTAAGCAGGCCAAACCGGCCCTTGAACACCGGCAGCCAGTGCGCATCGAGCTGCCCATCAGCAACACGCAACGCACGCTGGGCACCCTGTTGAGCAGCGCCATCGCCCGGCGCCACGGCGCTGCGGGGCTGCCGCCGGACACGATCGTGCTGCACTGCACGGGGTCCGCCGGGCAGAGCTTCATGGCCTTTGGCGCCGCAGGGATCACCGCCCATATCCGGGGCGAGGCCAACGACTATTTCGGCAAGGGGCTTTCCGGCGCCCGGCTAATCATCCGACCGGCGGCCGGCGCGGCTTTCGCGGCGCATGAAAACCTGATTATCGGCAACGTGGCATTTTACGGCGCCACCAGCGGCGAGGCCTACATCAATGGCCTGGCCGGCGAGCGCTTCTGCGTGCGCAACAGCGGAGTCGGCGCGGTGGTGGAAGGGGTTGGCGATCACGGCTGCGAATACATGACCGGCGGACAGGTGGCCGTACTGGGCCCAACCGGGCGCAATTTCGCGGCCGGCATGAGCGGCGGAACGGCTTATGTCCTCGATCCGGACGGCCGTTTCGCAGCCGAACACTGCAACCTGGGAATGGTCGACCTGGAGCCGGTCGCCGCGGCCGAGGACCAGCTCGCATTGCATGCGATGGTGCGCAAACATCACGACTATACGGGCAGCAGCGTGGCCGCCGGGATGTTGGATTCCTGGCCGCTGGCGCTGGCGAGCTTTGTCAAGGTCATGCCGCGCGATTACAAAAAGGCGCTTGCGCGGTTGCAAGAGGAAAAGACGGCCTGCGGCAGCTGAGGCGTCGATACTCGCAGAAAGTGCCGGAAGCAATGAGGGAAGCGCGATCGAATTGAACCGCAACGAACCAAATCAACAAATAAATACGACAGGCTGAACCATCATGGGCAAACCAACCGGTTTCAAGGAGTACCCGAGGCAAACCCCCCGGCGCCGCCCGGTCGAGGAACGGGTGGCCGACTTCAAAGAGATTTACATGCCCTTTCCCGAAGAGCAAGTCCGCCGGCAGACCGCCCGCTGCATGGACTGCGGGGTGCCCACCTGCCACGCGGGCTGCCCGCTGGGCAACCTGATCCCGGACTGGAACGACCTGGTTTACCACGGCCGCTGGAGGGAAGCCCTGCAGCGACTGCACCAGACCAACAATTTCCCCGAATTCACCGGGCGCCTGTGCCCGGCGCCCTGCGAAGAAGCCTGCGTGCTGGCCATCAACGAGCCGCCCGTGACCATCGAACTGATCGAAAAGGAGATCATCGAGCACGGTTTCGAAAACGGCTGGGTGCGCCCGCAACCGCCCGCCCAGCGCACCGGCAGGCGCGTGGCCGTGATCGGCTCGGGCCCGGCGGGCCTGGCCTGCTCCGCGCAGCTCAACCAAGCGGGCCATGAAGTGACCGTTTTCGAGCGCAGCCCGCGCATAGGCGGGTTGCTGCGCTACGGCATCCCCGACTTCAAAATGGAGAAGAAGATCCTGGAGCGCCGCCTGCGGATCCTGAAAGAAGAAGGCATTGTCTTCAAAGCCGGAGTAAATGTGGGTCTGGATCTCGGGGCCGGCGACCTGCAAACCTTCGACGCCATCGTGCTGTGCCTGGGGGCCACCCGGCCGCGCGACTTACCCATCCCCGGCCGTGACCTATCCGGCATTTACTTCGCCATGGATTTTTTGACTGGTCAGAACAAGCTCGTCAGCGGCGAATATCCCTCCGACCCCGACTCCGAAATGGCGCCGCGCATCTCGGCAGCCGGCAAGCATATCATCGTCCTCGGCGGCGGCGACACCGGCAGCGACTGCATCGGCACCTGCCACCGGCAGGGGGCCGCCTCCGTGCTCAACCTGGAACTCATGCCCAAACCGCCCCTCGATCGGCCGCCGCATCAGCCCTGGCCCTTCTGGCCCATACGCCTGCGCACCAGCAGCTCACACGAAGAGGGCGGGCAGCGCCAGTTCGGAGTTCTGAGCAAGGGCTTCGAGGGCAGCCGCGGACGGTTGGTCGGCCTTTCCACAGTGGATGTGGTCTTCGAGGAGCATTCCGGAAGGCCGCCGCGCCTGAGAGAGGTCAAAGGCAGCGAGCGCAGCTGGCCGGCCGACATAGTCCTGCTGGCTCTGGGCTTCAGCGGCCCGGAAAGCAAAACAATTGGATCGCAGCTGGGCCTTTCGCTGGACGAACGCGGCAGCATCCGCACCGACGGGCGCTACGCCACCTCGCGGCCCGGCATCTTTGCGGCCGGGGATGCTCGGCGCGGTCAATCCTTGATCGTCTGGGCCATCTCGGAAGGCCGCGAAGCAGCCCGCGAGGTGGATATCTTCCTGATGGGGCGCTCGAATCTGCCCACTAAGGGGTGCTGCGATTTACCTCAATAATACGCGCGAGTTTCTGATTAGCGGTGTCCTTGAACTGCGGGTCACGCGTTTTCAAGGACACCGCTCTAAAGCCGAATCGCTATTCAATCGGGATTGCTGGTCTGATGGCAGCTCGATTTCGGTACGGCGGTGTTCGGGTGTGTGGCGCGGGACGAAAAGCGCATCATCGCCGAGGCCATCCACGACACTGACGACCCCCGGACGG
>JAABRJ010000015.1 GCA_011390985.1 Desulfobacteraceae bacterium | reverse complement strand
TCATCAACGGCAAAATGGTTCGCGAGGGGGAAACGATCCAGGGGGTCAGGATCCAGTCGATCGGTGAGAACAACGTCGCGGTGTCGGCCGCCGACGACCGCTGGACCGTCCGGTTTTAGGGACCGAGGCCCTTAGTTCAGGGTGTCGCGCACGGCGCTGTTCGGCTGGCTGCGGCCGATGATCGGGATTTGCGCCCTGGCAGCCAATCGTCATTGCAGGTCGTGTTCGAAGATGAGGTTGGATTCCGGGGTTTTGCCGGCGGCCGGGTTGGCAAGGGATGTGACCGCCCGCTCCAGTTGGTCGGTGCGCTGCTGCAAGGCTTTGATTTTAGCGCCGTAAAGATCGGCCATTTCGGTCAGGCGGTTCTGGAGGCGCTTGCGTTCGGTGTCGACGGCGGCCTCGACGGTGCTGGCCAGCTCCCGATGGGTGGGCTGGGCCGCCAGCCCCGTGCTGACAGTGGCGATGCCGGTCTCCAGTGTTTTGAGGCGCTCATCGGCGGCCGCGAGGGCCTCGATGTTCTCCCGGGAGGATCGCGCCAGGGTGTCCAGGGTTCCATCATAGGCCGCGAGTTGGGCTGCCAGCGGGGCCAGTTGGGTGGTGATTTCCGACAGCGCCTGCTGCAGTTCCGTCCGCTCGGGAACGGATTGACTCAAGGCGGCGAGCTGCTTTGCCAGTTCGGCGTGTTTGCCGGCAAGCGCGCTGTCGTTTTTTTGGAGGTCCGCCAGCTGCTGGGTGAGAGTTTCCTCGAGCTTGGCGTACTGCAGCGAGAGCGAGGAAAAGCGCGAGGCCGATTCCTGGGAGAGTTTCTGGACGTCGCCGCTCTGGACGGCGGCGAAATCCCTTTTAATGTCCACATAGGCATACGCCACAATCGCACCGATCACCAGCGGCACCAGGATCGCCAGCACCGTCAACCGCTGGTTGAGCTTCTCCAGGCGCCGGTCCTGGCGCTCCTCCTCGAAAAAAGAGCCGGTGTCCTCGTCGTTTCTGCCCAGCTTGAAGCTTTCAGGATCTGCCATCGGTCCTCACTCCCATTCAATGGTGCTGGGGGGTTTGGAGCTGATGTCGTACACGACCCGGTTGACCCCCCGGATTTCGTTGATGATCCGGTTGGAGATGGTGCCCAGCAGGCGGTGGGGAAGTCTAGCCCAGTCGGCGGTCATGGCGTCCTTGCTGGTGACCGCGCGGATGGCCACGATGTTCTCGTAGGTCCGCTGATCGCCCATGATGCCAACGCTTTTCAGGGGCAGCAGGACCGCAAAGGACTGCCAGAGCTTCCGGTAGTAGCCGTTGCTGCGGATCTCTTCGAGCAAGACGGCGTCGACCTCGCGCAGCAGGCGCAGGCGGCTGGCGGTCACCTCGCCGATGACGCGGATCGCCAGCCCCGGCCCGGGAAACGGCTGACGCCAGATCATCGCCTCCGGCAGCCCTAAAGTCTTGCCCAACTGCCGGACTTCATCCTTGAAGAGGTAGCGCAGGGGCTCCACCAGCTTGAGTTTCATCTTTTTGGGGAGCCCGCCCACGTTGTGGTGCGACTTGATCACGGCCGAGGGGCCGCCGAAGGCCGACACCGATTCGATCACGTCGGGGTAAAGGGTGCCCTGGCCGAGGAATTCGGCGTCCGCGATCTTGAGCGCCTCGGCTTCGAAGACCTCCATAAAGACGCGCCCGATGATCTTCCGTTTTTTTTCCGGATCGGTGACCCCCTTGAGAGCGTCGAGGAATTTTTTGCCGGCGGGCACGAAGCGGATGGTGATCTGCAGATGCTCCTTGAAGAGCGTCTTGAGCTTTTCAGCCTCGTCCAGGCGCAGCAGTCCGTTGTCGACGAAGATGCAGGTGAGCTGGCGGCCCACCGCGCGCTGCAGCAGCAGCGCGGCCACCGAGGAATCGACGCCGCCGCTGAGCCCCAGGATGACTTTCTTGGGGCCCACCGTTGCCCGGATTTCGGCAACCGCGTCGGCGGCGAAGGATTTCATCGTCCAGGTGCGCCGGCAGCCGCAGACGTCGAAGAGGAAGGCCCGCAATATGTTTTTGCCGCGCGGCGTGTGGGCCACCTCCGGGTGGAACTGGAGCCCGTAGAGGCGGCGCTCCACGTCCTGCGCGGCCGCCACGGGGGTGTTGGCGGTGGTGGCGGTGACGGAAAACCCGGGCGGCAGCTGTGCAATCGAATCGCCGTGGCTCATCCAGCAGGGGGTGGTGGGCTCCAGCGCGCGGAAAAGCGGCTCGCGGTCGGTGATGGTGAGGGCGGCCAGGCCGTACTCCCGCTTGCCGGCCTTTATGACGCTGCCGCCGAGGGCGTCCACCATGAATTGCATACCGTAGCAGATCCCCAGAACCGGGATGCCGAGTTCGAATACGGCCGGGTCCATTTTGGGGCTGGTGGGTTCGTATATGCTGGAAGGACCGCCGGAGAGGATAATCCCCTCGGGGTTGATTTTGCGCACGAGGTCGAGATCGATGCCGGGCGGCTCGATCCGGCAGTACACGTGGGACTCGCGCACCCGGCGGGCGATAAGCTGGTTGTACTGGGAGCCAAAATCGATGATCAGGATCATGGGCAACCTTTGGCAGGGTGGGCCCCTCGCGTTTAAAAAGCTATATTTTTCAAGGCCCTATATTGGTGCGAGCGGGTAAAACGGTTTGCTAAAGCGGATCGAATATGGTAAACAGCGCCCGAAATGTCAATGCCTAATTCATAAAGGGTTTGCGGGTGATTGTCCAGATTTATGAAATCCAGACCCCGGTCGAAGCCGGCCACATGATCGCTCTCGGGGTGGACCATGTCGGCAGCGTGCTGGTTTCGCGTGCGGCCTGGCGCCAGCCCCTGATCCGGGAAACCGTTCAGGGGGTTCAGGCGGCGGGCCGGGTCAGCTGCCTGATCCCGCTTTTCAAGGATTTTGACGGCGTCGCCCGGGCGCTCGACTACTACCGGCCGGACATCGTCCATTTCTGCGACGCCCTGCCGGTAGGGGTCGAGGGCCAGGGCCGCTTGGCTGCATTTGTCGCGTGTCAGCAGCGGGTCCGGGAGGCCTTCGGCGGAATCCGCATCATGCGCTCGATTCCCGTGCCGCGCGACGGGCGGGGGCAGACCGCCGACATCCTGAGCCTGGCGGCCGCATTCGAAGCCGTTTCCGACTATTTTCTGACCGACACCCTGCTCGCCCCGGAGGTTGCCGGCACCGGCGACCAGGAACCGGTCAAGGGCTTCGTGGGCATCACCGGGCGCACCTGCAACTGGGAGATCGCCCAGCGACTGGTGGCCGCCACGCCGCTGCCGGTCATTCTGGCCGGCGGGCTTTCCCCGCAAAACGTGGTCGGCGGCATTCGCCGGGTTCAGCCGGCCGGCGTGGACAGCTGCACGCTGACCAATGCTGCAGGGGTCGACGGGCAGCCCGTGCGCTTTGAAAAAGACCTGCAAAAGGTTCAACGTTTCGTCAGCCGGGCCCGCGGGGCCGCAGGGCAGGGCGCTTCGGTGGGGGCCTGAAACCCGCCTGGGGCAGGCCGCGGCCCGCTTCGGCTGCAGCGCTGCCCCGTCCCGGCCGGGCCGAATAAAGAGGAGAAACCCAGAGATGTTTGAAAGTGGCGATTTGAAAAAAGGGGTGAAAATCGAGATCGACGGCGATCCTTACGTCATCGTGCAGTTCGAGTTTGTCAAACCCGGCAAAGGCCAGGCGCTTTACAAGTGCCGGCTCAAAAACATGGTGACCGGCGCCCAGTTCGACCGCACCTATCGATCGGGCGAAAAGTTCAACGAGGCCAACCTCGAAGAGCACGAGATGGAGTATCTTTACAACGACGGCGAGAGTTACTGCTTCATGAACACCTCGACCTACACCCAAGAATTCCTGAACAAGGTGCAGGTCGGCGAGGCCATCAACCTCCTCAAGGAGAACACCGTCTGCAGCATGCTTTTTTTCGACCACAGGCCCATCGGCCTGACCCTGCCCAACTTCGTGGACCTCAGGATCGAACACACCGACCCGTGGGTCAAGGGCGACACCGCCTCAGGGGATTCCAAACCGGCCACCCTCGAGACCGGCCACGTGGTTCAGGTGCCGCCCTTTGTGGAGGAGGGCGAGCTGATCCGGATCGATACCCGGACCGGGCAATACGTCGAACGCGTCAAAAATTAGCCCTGCCGCCGCAGCGATTGTTTTTCCCGCCGGCTTTTCAAGGCCGCATGCGCCGCAGCCAGGCGTGCCACCGGCACCCGGTAGGGGGAGCATGAGACGTAGGTCAGCCCCAGTTCATGGCACAGGCCGATGGAGTGGGCCTCCCCCCCGTGCTCGCCGCAGATCCCGATCTCCAGGTCCGGCTTTACCCCGCGCCCCTTGGCGACCGCAATCCGCATCAGTTCGCCGACGCCCTCGCGGTCGATGGTGGCGAAGGGGTTGTTGGGCAGGATGTGGCGCTCCATGTATTCGATCAGGAAGCCGGACTCGGCGTCGTCGCGTGAAATCCCGAAGACCGTCTGGGTCAGGTCGTTGGTCCCGAAAGAGAAGAACTCGGCGTATTCGGCGAACTGGTCGGCGGTCAGGGCCGCCCGCGGAATTTCGATCATCGTGCCGAATTTGTAGTCGATCTCCAGGCCTTGCTCGGCCATCACCTGGCGGGCCTCGGCTTCCAGAAGCTGCCGCTGGATTTTGAGTTCGTTGACGTGCGCGGTGAGCGGGATCATCACCTCCGGGTGCACGCTGCCGCCTTCCTTGGCGACCCGGCAAGCCGCTTCGAAAATCGCCCGCACCTGCATGGTGTAGAGCTCGGGCACGTGAATCCCCAGCCGCACGCCGCGCAGCCCCAGCATCGGGTTCTGCTCCCGCAGGCTTTCGACCCGCTGCAGAATCCGCTCCTTTTTCTTGTACTGGTCCAGCAGGTCGTCGACTTCTTGGAGGGTGGCGGCATGCTGCAGACGGATCTTGAGGTCCGACAGCTCGTGCAGGAGCTCGAAGTGGCTGGGCAAAAATTCGTGCAGGGGCGGATCCAGCAGGCGGATGATGACCGGCAGACCGTCCATGACCTGGAAAAGCCCCATGAAATCGTCGCGCTGAAACGGCAGGACGGCATCCAGGGCCTCCTGGCGCTCGATCGGCAGGTCGGTCATGATCATTTTCTGGACGAACGGCAGGCGCTCGGCCTCGAAGAACATATGCTCAGAGCGGCACAGGCCGATGCCCTCGGCGCCGTAGTCCCGGGCGCGTTTGGCATCGCGCGGGTAATCCGCGTTGCACCAGACCCCTAAGGTGCGGAATTCATCCGCCCAGCCCAGGAGCTTCAGCAGCCACGGGTCCTTGATATCCGATATGGTGGTGGTCAGCTTGCCGTTGAAGACTTCGCCGAGGGTGCCGTCGATCGAAATCCACTCGCCCTCCTTGATGACGGTGTCGCGAAACTTGATTCGGCGTTTGTTCATGTCGATTTCCAGCTCGGTGACCCCCACCACCGCCGGTTTGCCGAACTGGCGGGCCACCAGCGCGGCATGGCTGGTGCGGCCGCCGCGGCTGGTGAGAATGCCCTCGGCCGCCAGCATGCCGTGGACGTCGTCGGGTTTGGTTTCGGCGCGCACCATGATCACCTGCCGGCCCTCCTCCTTGGCCCAGGCTTCGGCCACATCGGCGTCCAGCGCCACCACGCCCACGGCCGCGCCCGGTGAGACGTTGAGGCCGGTGGCCAGCAGGTTGCCCATCTCTTTGGCGATCTGGATCGCCTCCAGGCTGAACTGGGGGTGCAGATAGAAATCCACCTGCTCGGCGCTGACCCGCAGGACGGCCTCCTCGCGGCTGATCAGCCCCTCTTCGGCCATGTCCGCCGCGATGCGCACCGCGGCCTGGGCGGTGCGCTTGCCGTCGCGGGTCTGCAGCATCCAGAGCTTGCCCTTCTCGATGGTGAACTCCACATCCTGCATTTCGCGGTAGTGGCTTTCCAGGCGCTGGGCGATTTTTTCAAATTCGTCGTAGGCCGCGGGCATCTCCTCTTTGAGCTGGGAGATGTCCTTGGTCATGCGGATGCCGGCCACCACGTCCTCGCCCTGGGCGTTGGTCAGGTAGTCGCCCTCGATCTGCTTTTCCCCGGTGGAGCCGTTGCGGGTCATGGCGACGCCGGTGGCGCTGTCATCACCCATGTTGCCGAATACCATGGTGACGATGTTGACCGCGGTCCCGAGATCGTGGGGGATGTTGGCGGCCTTGCGGTAGTCGATGGCGCGTTTGCCGTTCCAGCTCTTGAACACCGCCTCGGTGGCCAGCTGCAGCTGCTCCAGGGGGTCTTCGGGGAAATTGCGCGCCGCCCGCCGCCGGAAAATGCGCTTGAACTCGGCGGTCACGTCCTGCCACTGCGCGGCGGAGAGCTCGGCATCGGTCTGCACCCCGGCCCGGCGGCGGACGGCGGTCAGATACTCCTCGAAGACCTCGTCGGGAAGTCCCATGACCACGCTGCCGAACATCTGAATCAGGCGGCGGTAGGCGTCGAAGACAAAGCGCGGGTCGCCGGTCAGGGTCAGCATGCCCTCGGCGGTTGCGTCGTTGAGGCCGATATTGAGCACGGTGTCCATCATGCCGGGCATCGAGAACTTGGCCCCGCTGCGGCAGGAGACCAGCAGGGGGTTGCGGCGGTCGCCGAATTTTTTGGCGGTGCGCCCCTCGATGGCCGCAAGCGCCGCCAACTGCTGCTCCCACATCCCGTCGGGAAAGGCGTCGCCGCCGTCCAGGTAGGCGTTGCAGGCTTCGGTGGTGACGATGAAACCGGGCGGCACCGGCACACCGATGCGGGTCATTTCCGCCAGGTTGGCCCCCTTGCCGCCGAAAAGGCCGCGCACGGCCTCCCAGTTGCCCCCCGCGTATTTTTCGGCTTGATCGACCTCATCAAAAAGATACACCCACTTTTTCGACATCGTTGTGTCCCCTTTCAGTGACCAAATTCGGTTTGGCGTCGGCCGGCGGCCGCCGAAGGGGGCGGCCGGGCGCACACGTGGATCCCTCACTCTCCCAATGGAGCGCCCCAGCGCTCGGCAAAAAGAATCTGCTCCAGCGGTTTGCGGAGCCTGCGGGCCGGCGGCGCATCGGCCGCGTAGCCGATCGCCAGCAGTGCGGAGACTTTGATCCGGCGGGGGATCTTCAGCAGGGCCTTGACCTTGCCCGCGTTAAACCAGCCGACCCAGCAGGTCCCCAGGCCCAGTTCGGTTGCCTTGAGGACCATGTGCTCCATGGCGATCCCGAGGTCGATGCGGAAGTACTCGATGCCGGTGACCGTTGACCCGATCCGGTTGCTGATGATATCCAGCTGGGAGCAGCCTGCGATCACCAGCGGCGCCTGGGCCAGCCAGCGGTTGGGGATCACCGGGCGCATGGCCTGGCGGCAGAGCGCCTGGATCTGCGACCGGTCCTGGACCGCCACAAAGCGCCAGGTCTGGCTGTTGCAAGCCGAGGGCGCCCAGCGGGCCGCCTCGCAGATCGCCAGCAGGTCGTCGCGGGGCACCGGCTGCGGGTCAAAGGCCCTTACGGAGCGGCGATTTTTGAGGATCCGGTCAAATGCTGTCATGGCGTTGCTTACGGCCGGGAGTGGGCTGCCGGGCGGCGGCGCGGCACGGTTTCCCCGCTTGTTCGAAGGGGCATCGATTTTTTTCCGCCGGCCTGCATTCGGCGCTGTCCGCTTGACCCCTCAGGCGTTAGGCGGCAGTCGCTGAGGCCACTATATAATGTAATTTCAGAATTTTTCAAGCCTTTGAAACCCTCGGGAAAAATAGCGGAATACATCGACGTCGAAAAGGTCCACCGCGACCCAACTTCCCGGGCGCTCTACCTAAGGCCGGTCAAGCGGTCCGGGTACCGGTGGACTGGCGGCGCTTTGCCGTCGGTTCCGATGGCGACGGTCCGGCGCACGGCCTCGAAACGGAGCCGCGATGAACTGGGAGCGCGTTTACCGTAATTTT
>JAABRJ010000013.1 GCA_011390985.1 Desulfobacteraceae bacterium | reverse complement strand
GCCAGGTGCAGCGTGAAGACCGCGGTCGACTGGGCCGCGATCCAAACGGTTGCCAAGACCGCCGCGGCCGGGCCGACAGACGGCCCGAGGGCCTGGAGCGGCGCGCCGACAGTCTGGATCGCCAGAGCGGCCAGCCACCAGAGACCGTAAAGCGCCCCCAGCCCACCGACCATCCCGAAGGCGGTCGGGCGCCCGGCGGGTTGCGGGCTTTCTGAGCAATCAATCCGTTTAGTCATGGCAAGCTGAGATCACCTGAGGGCACCCGGCAGACTAACGGGCAGCGAAGCGCTCCAGCTGTTGCTCCAGAATTTTGTGGTAAGTCCGGATCTGGTCCACGTAGCGCACCGGTTCGTCGCCCCGGGCATAGCCATGGGGCAGGTCGCGGTAGTATTTGCGGCGGCGCAGAAGCGGCAGGGTGTCGCGGATCGCAGGCCAGGTGTCGGCCGCCTTGCTCAGCCGGCCAGCCAGCAGGCGGGCATCCTGAAGGTGGCCCAAGCCGACGTTGTAGGCCGCCAGGGCCATGTAGGTCCGGTCCGGTTCCCTCACCGCGGGGTCGATGCGGCGGTGCAACTCGGCCAGGTAACGAGCACCGGCTGCGATCGACTGCCGGGCATCCAGCCGGTTGGAAACCCCCAGCTCGCTGGCGGTTTCAAGGGTCAGCATCATCATCCCACGCACTCCGGAAAAGCTCTTGGCCTTTGGGTTCCAGTGGGACTCCTGGTAGGCCTGGGCCGCCAGGAGCTGCCAGCTGAAACCGTTTTCTTCGGCCGCAGCCTTGAAAAAGGGGCTGTACTGCGGCAGCCGGTCCTGGATGCGGCTGCGGAATTTGACCAGGTCGACGTAGTCGAAGGTTTCCAGGTGGCTGTAGTAATGCTGGTCCAGCCTTTTCAACAGCGCCCGGGTTTGCGGGCGCGCAAACCAGCGGTCAACCGCCTTGCGAAGCTGAAGGTTCCCCGGCGCCAAAGCCCAGGCGACCTCGCGGTCGGCCTGCAGGTCGAAGTGCACCAGCAGTTCCGGGTAGTAGCGCCGGTTCATGGCCACGACATTGGACTCGGCAACCGTCAGCGGAATGATCTTCTGCCACACCATCTCCAGCAGTTCCTCGGTTTCATAGCCTGAAACCGTCATCAAGCCGATGTCGGGCCGTTCCCGCCGAAGTCGTTCCAGAAGACCTTCCTGGGCGGAGCCGGCCTTGACCCAGATCGGGCGCCCGTCGAGCTCGGCAAGTGTTGCAATCGCAGGAGCGCCCCGACGGCCGACGACCTGTTGACGGACCTTGCGGTACGCCGGCCCGAAAACGACGCGTTTTTTGAGCGCTTCGCTGACCACCAGGTCCGACGCGATCAGATCGGCCTCCCCCCGGATCAGACGGGCGACCATTTCCCCCAGGTTGTCGACCACCAGCGGTTCGAGGCGCACCCCCAGCTGGCGGGCGAAGGCTTTGGCCAGTTCATACTCGAATCCCTCGTAGCCATGCGCCCCCCGGTAATAGCAGGTGGCCGCGTTGCGGGTCAGCACCCGCAGGACGCCGCGCTGACGGATGGCATCGAGGTCGTGCCGAACCAGCGACCCGTCGCACCCGCCGGCGAGCGCCAGGAGGCAGACGGCCGTCAGCAGCAGCACCCGGATTGCAGCGCGCGGATAATGCCGGGGGGCTTCAGACGGGTCCGGCCGCAGACCCGCTATGCCGATCGAGGCGCTCAGGTCGCCTCCAGCCCATGATCCACCATTTTCGATTCTCCTTTTTTTCCAGCCCACCAGCAAAAGGCCCACCGGCGCCCTCTGAAAGGCGCGCAGCCGCCACGGCATAGACGGTTGACAACCCCACCGGGGGTTCTATATACCGGCACAGCAGCGGCGTACTCCCCGGGGCCACCCGCAGACGGCTGAACGCCGGCCACGTGGACCACCCTTCTGAACCCCACAAAACAGGATGCAAGCGGCGGCATGAACGATTTCGCACTCAAGGCGGTTTCTCCGGTGGACGGCCGATATCGGCGCGTGACCGCCAAGCTCAGCGACTATTTTTCCGAAGCCGCCCTGATCCGCTTCCGGGTCTTGGTGGAGGTGGAGTATTTCATCGCCCTGTGCGAACTGCCCCTGCCCCAGCTGCAGGCCTTGGACGCGGACCGCCGGGACGCCCTGCGAGCCGCTTACAGGGATTTCAGCGACGCCGACGCCGCCCGGGTCAAAGCCATCGAAGCGACCACCAACCACGATGTCAAGGCGGTCGAGTATTTCCTCAAGGAAAAGTTCGACGCCCTGGGGCTTTCAGCCTTCAAGGAGTTTATCCATTTCGGGCTGACGTCCCAGGACATCAACAACACGGCGGTGCCCTACAGCGTCAAAGCCGCCTGGCAGGCGGTTTTGGAGCCGGCCCTGGCGGAGGTCATCGCCGCCCTGGCCCGCAAGGCCGAAGAATGGAAGCAGGTCGCCATGCTCGCCCGCACCCACGGGCAGCCGGCATCCCCCACCAGCCTCGGCAAGGAGCTCTATGTTTTCGTAGACCGGCTGCGCCGGCAGAAGGCGCTCTTGAAAACCATCCCTTTTTCCGCCAAGTTCGGCGGGGCCACCGGGAACTTCAACGCCCACCACGTGGCCTACCCCGAGATCGACTGGATGGCCTTTGCGGACCGCCTGGTCGAGGACGCTTTCGGCCTCGAGCGCACCCCGGTCACGACCCAGATCGAACCCTACGACAACCTCGCGGCCCTGTGCGACAACCTCAAGCGCATCAACACCATCCTGATCGACCTCGACCGCGACATTTGGACCTACATCTCGCTGAACTATTTCCAGCAGAAGATTCGCAGCGGCGAGATCGGCTCTTCGGCCATGCCCCACAAAATCAACCCCATCGATTTTGAAAATTCCGAGGGCAACCTGGGCCTTGCCAACGCCATTTTCAGCCACCTGGCGGCCAAGCTGCCCATTTCGCGGCTTCAGCGGGACCTGACCGACTCGACGGTGATCCGCAACATCGGGGTCCCCATCGCCCATACCCTGATCGGTCTCAACTCCCTCGCCAAGGGGCTCGACAAGCTGATCCTCAACCAGGCGGCGATCGCGGAGGACCTGGAGCGCAACTGGGCGGTGGTGGCGGAGGCCATTCAGACCATCCTGCGGCGCGAAGGCTATCCCGAACCTTATGAGGCCCTCAAGGCCCTTACCCGGACCCACGCGGCCATCGACCGCCAGGCCATCGCCGACTTCATCGCGACCCTGGCGGTACCGGAAGCCGTCCGGGCCGAACTGCGGCGCATCACCCCCGCCAACTACACCGGCATCCTCCCTTTCTGACCGGCTCCAGGGGCCGCCCAACCGCACCTGCCTTAAAAAAGTCCCCGCCAGGCAGCGGATTGAGCGACTGCCACGGGGACACTCTACTCCGCCAACGGGGCTGCCACCGGCTGCAACTGCCCCGCGGCCGGGACCTTGTAGAGGGCCACCAGGGCGCCGGTGGCAAACTTGGCGACGATCTCACCAAAAATGATGGCCGTCAGCATGCCCGGGGCAAACACCCCGGCAAAGGCGATCAGGTTGAAGAGCAGACTGTCGAGCGGGATGCTGACCAGGTTGGAGCCGGTCACCCGCTGCAGCCAAGGGCGCGCCAGGAGCTTCTGGTATACCTCGGTATCGGCGCTTTCACTGAGCACGATGGCAATAAAACTGGCGCTGATGATCCGCCACGGGACGCCCAGAAAAAGGGATTCGAGCACCATGCCGGCCGCGGCCGCGAGGATCATGGTGTAGACCGCTTTGCGCCCATGGCGGTGGACCCGGTCGCGCTGGGTGAAGGTGACGCCGAAGACCAGGGTCCCCACCGAAACCAGACCGAAGAGCGGCAGGGGGATAAACCAGGTGGCGGTATAGTTCGCGATCAGCACGGCCGCGATGTAGATCGACATGCAACCCTTCACAGGTGCAACTCCTCGCTGGTGTTGGTTTATTCCAGGCGGCGCCGCGGGCGGCCAACCGCCGGGTTTCCACCTCTAACGGCGCCCAGGGCAAAAGTCAATCCCCGCGGCCGCGATCGGGCCCGGCGGCGGCCGCCAGGCGAATAGCCCCCCGCGCGGCCGGCCGCCCGCTTGCGGTCATATCCGCCGGCTCCCACGGCACCGGCGAGCAGGCCGCGGACTTGCGCAGCTCGCAGCGGGTCTGCCGGCAGACCGGGCATTCGGGGTCCCGGCAGGGGTCCATGTGCACCAGAACGCTGGCCCGCGGGCCGAACTCGGCCATCAGCAGGGCTTCGAGGGTTTCCGCCTCGTGGTGGGCCTTTTCCAGGGAGAGGTCCCGGGGCAGGATCAGGTGGAAATCGATGTGAACGGAATCCCCTGATTTCCAGGCCCGCAGCTGGTGGATGTCGATCCACAGCGGGTTGCGGTGCCGTTCGATCAGGGCCGCAATGCGCTCCAGGAGCCGGGGGTTGGCGGCGTCCATGAGACCCGAAAAGGCCTGCCGCACCAACTTCGCGCCGGTCACCAGAATGTTCAGCCCCAGGAGGCAGGCGACGGCCCCGTCCAGCCAGTACCAGCCGGTCAGGTGCACCAGCAAAAGCCCCACCAGCACCCCGGCCGAGGTGTAGACATCGGTGATCAGATGCTGGCCGTCGGCCACCAGCACCAGGGAATCGGTTTTGCGCCCGACCTTCACGAGCCCGATTCCCAGCAGCAGATTGACCACGCTGGCCGCCAGCACCAGCAGCAGCCCGGCCTGGAGCGACGGCAGCGGCCGCGGCGCCAGCAGCCCGGTGATGCCCACCTTGAAAATCCCCAGCGCAGCGACGATGATCAGGGCCCCTTCGAAGCCGGCCGAGAAGAACTCGATCTTGCCGTGGCCGTATGGGTGGCTTTCGTCAGGGGGTTTGGCGGCCAGAAGGACGCTGCCCAGGGCAAAGGCGCTGGCGACGACGTTGATGATCGATTCCAGGGCATCGGAGAGCACCGCCGAGGAGTGGGTCAGGCGGTAGGCATAAAATTTGATGACCAGAAGCAGCGCCCCGATCCCGAAGGACAGGCTGATCGCCAGGATGCGCAGTTTCAGATGCCGGCCATCGACGGGCGCGGTTTTTTTCTTGGGTTGAGCCGCCATGTCAGCCAAAACCGTTCTCCCGGCCAGACCCGCCGTATTTAAGACCTTCCATGCTTCTGCCCTGAAGGACGCCTCAGACGACCGCAATCAGCCATGCGCAGCCATTGCCAAGGCCGGGTCGCACCAGGGGCGGCTGGAGGGGGAGGGGTAAGAGCGACCACCGCAGCCACGACGAGCGGCGGCGCACCCCGCAATGGGTCTCTTCAGGTTTCCGACGAGTTTGGATTTTACCGCAGCGGGGTTCTCAGAGCAATCCTAAAGATTTGATCCCGCATCCCCAAAGAAGATGCATCGGACGGAATTGCCAAAGAAATTTACAGCTCCAAAAACGGTCAGAGCCAGAAGACATTCGACGCCGTGGAGTGGCTGGCCCACCTCGTGGTGCATCTACCGGGAAGATATGAACGCACCGTCCGTTATTACGGCTACTGCTCAAACACGTCGCGGGGTTGCGCAAAAAGGCCCAGACCGATGATCACATCGCCACGATTATGCCCACTGGAGTGTCATCCGCGCATTTCAGGCGAAATCGGGCCGGTTTGATCCGGAAAATTTATGCGCTCGATCCTCTGATAGGTCCGAGGTGTCAGGGGGCCATGAGGATCATCGCGTTTAGTGAGGACGGTCAAATTATCCGAAAAATGCTGAAGCATCCGGCTCGATGGGAGACCAGCCCGCCCGCAACCTTGCACGGACAGCCAATCACCCCAAAACCGATGAGTCCTATTCGCAAATTCCGCCCAGCGATTATTGGCTTCAATAATGTCTGACCCTCCTTATCGGGCAGCCACTCGCCCTGCGCTCAAATCATTGCAAAAACGCCTTGTTTGACGGCCACCAACGCCGGGATGGGCTTTTGAAAGAGCCATAGGCCAGATAACCCAATTGCTGCATTCGCCCAATGCCGTTGGGCATCAACATATTGCGGTGCCGTTGCCATTGACACCCAATCACCTCCCTGGCATACTCGGCCTTACAAAAACCAAGTTCCTATCCATTATCCATGATTAAGGAGGAAATCAAGATCATGCAACGTTTAGCTTCTTTTTTCACCTATCTGATGAGACATTACCTTCCGGACGCCTATCTTTTTTCCATTTTACTTACGTTTCTGGCCGCCACACTGGCGCTGATTTTCACCGACGCCGGCTTTACAAAAATAATTACGGCCTGGGGAGGCGGTATTTACGGCATTGTAGCCTTTGCGTTCCAGATGATCCTTATTCTGGTCACCGGCCACTGTCTGGCTCTGAGCCCGGCAGTTAACCGCCTACTGGTCTGGATTGCCGCCATCGGCAACACCCCCGTCAAGGGCGGCATGATCGTAGCTTTTGTCGCTGCAATCTGCTCATTTCTGAATTGGGGATTCGGATTGATCGTCGGCGGACTTCTGGCAATGGAAGTGGCAAAACGCAACCGGAATGCCGATTTTCCGTTTCTAATCGCCTCCGCATACGCCGGTTTTGTTGTCTGGCATCAGGGATTTTCCGGTTCAGTGCCGCTGGTTATTGCGACGGCGGGCAGTGCCCAGAATTTCATCGAGAAGATGCTGGGAACGGTTACACCTGTTTCTCAGAGCATCCTGATGCCCTTCAACCTGCTGCCAGCCATTATTTTGATTGTCACCTTGCCGTTTCTGATGGGCATGATCTATCCGAACGAAAAAGACGTAAAGACAATCCCCGAAGAGAAGCTCAAGGAGCTGGGCGGGGAAGTACCGAGCGTGCCGATGCCGAAGGATCCGACCCTCGCGGAAAGAATTGACCACAGCTACACGATTAACATGATCTTCGGACTCATGGGCCTCGTCTATCTGTATCTTCACTTCTCCAAGAATGGGTTTGACCTCAATCTGAACATAGTCATCTTCATCTTCTTCATCGCCGGCGTTATTCTACACGGGAAACCGATAAATTACATCAAGGCAGTGAACACGGCGATAAAAGGAACGGGCGGCATTGCCCTTCAGTTTCCGCTTTACGGAGGCATCCAGGGGCTGATGATCGGCACCGGCCTGGCGAAGGTAATCGCCGGCTGGTTTGTGGCGGTAGCGTCCCCCCAGACTTTCTACATGCTGCAGCTCTGGGCCGCAGGCGTAATCAACGTCTTTATGCCATCCGGCGGAGGACAGTGGGCCGCGCAGGGGCCAATAACCATTGAGGCGGTAAAGATGATGGGGATTGATCCTGTCCGCTCGGCAATGATGGTGGCCTGGGGTGATCAATGGACAAACATGATTCAGCCTTTCTGGGCACTTCCGCTTCTCGGGCTTGCAGGATTGTCGGCACGCGACATCATGGGCTATACGACGATGGTTCTGTTGTACGCCGGCGCCATTTTCACCATCTTCGCCCTGCTCATTGGCTTCGGGGCACTGTAGCAAAAAACAAACGGCAGAGGCTTCGCCTGCATGCCCCTGCCGCCGTCTCTATTTTATTTCCTGACAGGGGGCGGGTCGATGGGAGACCAACGACCATGACCCGCCCGCCCGCAGCCCTTCACGGACAACCAATGACCCCATCACCGATGAGTCCTATTCGCAAATTCCGCCCAGCGATTATTGGCTTCGATAATCGCTGACCCTCCTTATCGGGCAGCCCGTCGCGCTGCGCTCAAATCATTGCAAAAACGCCAAGTTTGACGGCCGCCAAGGCCGGGATGGCCTTTTGAAAGCGCCTTAGGCCAAATACCCCAATTGCTGCATTCGCCCCATGGTGTTGGGCATCAACATATTGCGGTGCCGTTGCCATTGACACCCAAGCACCTCCCTGCCATACTCGGCCCTGCAAAAGCCAAGTTCCGATCCATTTTTGACGGGTGGAATGATGACATCGTTCGGCGG
>JAABRJ010000012.1 GCA_011390985.1 Desulfobacteraceae bacterium | reverse complement strand
AGCATCGTCATGCAGCATTGCCGGAACATGCTGGAGATTCTCAAAAAACTGAACCAAAGCGACTTTCGCAGCGCAAGCGACGCCCAACTGGAGCGGTTTTTCATGACCCATTCGGAGTATGCGGCGACGCCTCTGCCGGTGGAGCTTCAGCAGGTGGCGACGATGGTGGAAAACGGCTACCCCCAGTTCGCGACCCATTTAAAGCGGCTCAAAGCGGCCCACAAGAAGCTCAGCTACGTGATGGGGGACTATCTGACCGCGATTCCGCCGACGCCCAAAGCCGTTCAGCACATCCGCAGGACCATGCCCAAAACGCCGCTGAAAAACGACACCACCCGGCGAATTCTGTTCGCCCTGACGGTGCTCCACTACCTGGAGGCGGAGTCAGAGGGCAACCTGAACGACAGCGATCGCGCCCGGCTCGAAACCCTGGCGCGCAGGCGGATACCCAGGCTTCAGGGCGCCCTCGACTCCTACAAGGCGGCCTGGGCACACCTGGCGGCAGCTTACCAAACCCCGGACCGACCCGTCATCGCTGGCCTTGACGAAGAGTAACCGCCCACCGCAGGGCGCCGGTGCAACGAGCCGACGCGATTTTCGAATCGCGCGCAACCGGCCCCGACAGGAAAAACGATATGCCTGAAGAGCGACCTGACATCGAAATGCAGGGTGTTGCCACCCTCTTTAAGACCGCTGAAATGCGAAAGTTCGTCATGCGTTACCTGTATCTGATCCTCTTTCTCGAAATTTTCATTTTCCTCGTTTTTTTCCTGTGCCAGCTTGAACCGATCAACATCGCCTTCTCCTGGAAAAACTTCTTCCTGGCGGCACTGCTCATGCCGATCGCCGTCACCTTCCTGACCGGCGTGTTGGTGTCCGCCTTCAATCTGTTTTTCATGTCCCCAGGCAGCGCGGCCTCGCCGGGAGTGGCGGCTGCTGCCGATCAGGCCCCCGCCGCAGCGACCCCCTGGCATAAAAAGCTCGAAGCCGCCATCAGCGGCGTCCGCCAGATACCGTTTTTGCTGAGCTTGGCACTCCTGTGCGTCGTCATTGTAGCGATCGTGCACCTCGACCGGCTTTTCGTCTTTTTTGCCAGTGTCAGTGAAACGGCCATCGTATACGGCTTCTGGGGGTTTGCCGTTGTGCTGGGCGGGGCCACCCTGCTGGCGGGGATCCTGCTGTTCTCCCGCTACCGGCTGGAAAAAGACAGGCAAAAACAGGAGTTTCAGTACCGACAGGAGATGGCGCTGCGGATGGGGGTCATCATCACGGGCAAAAACCTCACCGTGCGCGCGAAAGCGCCAGACCCGGGCAAAGGGGGGGGCGGCAAGCCCCTTCTAACTCACGACAGCCGCGCCGGCGAAAAGCAGACCTGAGGCCGCCGGCCGCCTTTTGAACCGATCAGCACCGAACCTTTGACCCGGCTGGCGCATTGAGGGTTTGTCGCGGTGGCTGTGAAATGCGGGGCCGCAGTCCTGCCTCAGCCCCCCATAGACGACCCGATGACACGGGAGGCAAGATGACATTCGACAACCTGAGCTATCTCTTCACACCCGCGGCAATGGCCGCGCTTTTCCCCGAGGAAAGAACCGACCGTTTTTTTGAGGCGCTTTTCGGTGATGTCGCCGAAGGAGCCTACGACATCCGTCTGGCGTTCAAGGAGTGTCGGCCCGAGGCGCTGGAATTCGAAATTCGCCTCACCCCGCGCCGGGGGAAATGCCTGGCCTGCAACCTCACCTCCGGGCTTCCGGCGGTTTTGAGCCGCCACCCGTTGATCGATATCAGTGGGGTCGTTGGCGGGATCGACCGCATGCTGGGGGGCCGCGCACGCTGCGGCGCATGGCGCCTGCTGGAGACCCGCGAAATCAGTCGTGAGCTGCATGTCGTGCCCCTGGTGATTGCGCTTGAAGCATAAAACGCCGCCGGCACCACCGGTCGGCGGGACGCAGCCCGCAGCCGACAAGTCCGCATCGGCCCCAAGCCCGGATTTCCTCGGGGTTACGGCTGCTCCCCATCGCCCGGGGCCGGCATCTGTCTTTTCAATACCTCCTCGTCAAAGACCTCGATCGCCCGCCCCCGCGCGACCAGCGCCTTGATGTTTTCAACGGCCTGCGCATAGTGCGCCATGACCGTTGCGATCTCCTCGTGCACCACATCGTCTTCCCCCAGCTCATGGCTGATCTGCGCCAGCAGTGCGGCACCGCCCGCGAGATGCGCTTGAATGTCGACCAGCGTTTTCTTGCGTTTTGCGTGGTTTTTGCGCACCTCTGCGATAATCGGCAGCAACCGCTGCACCGACAGCTCGATCAGCACATCGCGCGGGGCGTTGAAACTGCTGGCGATTTCTTCCAGTGAATACAATGATCTGCGGCTGAGGACGAATGTTTTCTGAATGCGACCGGCGGAACTTAGCCGAAAATTCGGCAGCTGCCGGGCGATCATGCTCAAGGTCTGGATGTCCTCCATCAGGTGGTCGAACAGCGATTTCTGCTTGATCCCCATGTGGGCGGCAACGATGTGAATCGCGTTGATGCAGCCCTCGGTCAGTTTGAATGTCGCCCGGACGGATTGTCTTCCCCTGAGATCGTCTGAGAACGCCCGGGGCAAGCTCCTGTCTGCCGGTTTCTGCTGGCCATTTTCGTTCATCATAGGCGCCTCCCTGTCCTATGAAAACCGGTTACACTGGATGGGCCGGAAACAGGCCGCGTCCACTTCAAAAGGGTTTATTACTCAATATTACATTTGATAAAAAATAATTCAACGTTTTTATTTTAAAATTATATTGACAAAACCTTTTTGATTTCTAACTTTCATGGCATGAACAAATGCCCAACGACAGGAACGGACCGGACCAGAATACCGGAGCCCAAAACACCCTGAAAAAAAGGAGGACAAGACCATGCTTTACAGACAAATGTTTGGTTTACCGACTTGGCGCGCCAGAGGCCCTTTCACCGAGCTCGAGCGCATGCGCCAGCAGATGGACCGGTTGATGGAGACGCTTTCCCCGGACACGTCCATCGCCCGGCCGGCCGGGGTTTTTCCGCTGATCAACCTGACCGAAGACCGCGACAGCTATCACCTGCGCGCGGAACTTCCGGGCGTAAAGGCCGATGACCTGGAGATCCAGGTGCTGCGGAAAACGATCTCACTGTCGGGAAAAAGAACGTTTTCTGAAGAGGGGCAAGAGGTCCGCTACCACCGGCGGGAGCGCGAGGCAGGCACCTTTTCGCGGATGATCGGACTGCCCGGTGAAATTGACCCGGAGAAGGTCAAAGCCTCGCTTAAAAACGGCATCCTGACCGTGGTGGTAGCAAAAGCCGAAGCGGCCAAACCCAGGCAGATCACCGTAGCGTAAACAGTTCGATGCAGCCGAAAGGAGGAATCAGCAATGGCGGACAAGCAATCCAAGGAAATCCAGGTAAAAGATAAGCAGGAAGTGTCCACTCCTGCCGAGCAGACACGGCCGGGGCTTGTTTTCACCCCGGACGTCGATATCTTCGAAACCGAATTGGCGATCACCCTGCTGGCCGACCTGCCAGGGGTCAGGCCCGAGGATCTGACCATCGATCTGCGGGACAACACCCTGACCATTGCCGGGGAAATTTATCCGGTGGAAGGCGGCGACGAGGAGGACATCCTGATCGAGTACGAAACCGGCAAGTATTACCGCCAGTTCACCCTATCGGAGGTCATCGCCCAGGAAAAGATCGACGCCAAGCTCACCGATGGCGTGCTGCGCTTGACCTTGCCCAAAGTGGAAAAAGCAGTGCCACGCAAAATTACGGTAGCGGTATAACTTCACCCGATCGGAGGGAGGTCAGCCGACCGCCCTCCGCACAGGACCGGAAAACGCCCCGGCGCCATGGCGGCCGGGGCGTTTCCTCTGGTCGAAGGGGCTCGCGCTGCAAAAATGTCTTTGGGGGTTGAGATGCCCAGAGATTATTATCTTGTGTTGGGAATCGCGCGCACGGCCAGCCCAGAGAACATCAAGCAGGCTTACCGGCAAATCGCCAAGCGTTTTCATCCCGACAAGTCGAGGTCAAAAGAGACAACCGAGCGGTTTCTGGAGGCCCGCAACGCCTACGACACCCTTTCGGACGTCGACAAGCGCCGGGCCTATGATGCCGTCCTGGCCGATCAGGCAAGGCCCCAAGCCGCGCGGCCTGTGGGAAAATCCGGCGGCCCGAGGGCTGATGGTTTGGCGCCCGGGGGTGGGCGGACCTCCCCGGATAGTGAGATCCTGAAGGCTTTTTTCCCCGGAGTTTTCCAAAGAGAAGAAACGCGGCCCCAGGAGGATCCGTACATCGAAATCCTTCTGTCCCCCCAGGAGGCCGAACGGGGCGGGTGCTACCCGGTGACCCTCCAGATGGCGGGGCCTTGTCGCCACTGCGGCGGCACTGGGGCGATCACCTTTTTTGATTGCCCGGCCTGCCGGGGGCGCGGCCGGGTCTCGTCCAGGCAGACCTTTGACCTGAGCCTGCCCCCCGGCATCCGCGACGATACCACCGCCACCCTCTCCTTGGCCGGCGTGGGGATTTCCGGCACCCGCCTGCATATCCGGGTTCGGGTGGCGCCATCCCCGTCCGAGTTTTGACTGCTCCGAACCCCCACCCGCCTGCCTTGACGGCCGCAATACGCCTGAATGGCGATTCAGAATCCCGCCGGCCGCTTATTCCACTTTTTCCGGGGCTGTCGGCCCCTGTCCCACGCCAACCGTGCAACCGTTGAAGGTGACCGTCTGGCCGTTTCTGATTTTCCGCCTGATGCGGTACTCGACCGTTTCGTCCACTTCGACCTGACCGTCGACGATCACCCGCTTGGCCATTCCGCCGGTATCGCACAGACCGGATGCTTTCAGGAGTTTGTTGAGTTCGATGTAGTCTCCGGATATTTCAAATATTTCCAAAAAACCTGCCTTTCGCGGGGAGGTTGAGCGCTGCAGGCCGGATGCGCCTTGCAGACGAACCGAAACCCGCCATTATCCCGCAGACTTGTGTTTTGACCCGCCCCTTACAAACTCTTTCCGAGCGCTTTTTTTAGCGGCCCCAAAAGGTATTCCAACCCGTTCAGCTTGATCTCATAAACCGAACGCAGCAGGTCCCCCAGCTCGCCCGGCGGAAAGCCTCTCTGGGCCAACCAGACCACGTAGGGTTCGGGCAGATCCACCAGGCAGCGGCCGGCATATTTTCCAAAAGGCATTCGGGTGCTGACCAGTTTCAGCAGGTGCTCGGGATCCGGGGTCACCTCCGTCTCCGCAGCCTTTTCTGTCGGTGCCATCACGCTCCTCCGCCGGCCGCTGCATTTCGAAGCAGGCCACAGCGGCGGCCCGCAGCCCAAAAGCAGCCTCCGCTATTTGCGGTAAACCCCGTGGCATCCCTTGCAGGTTTGGGCAACGGCGCCGAACTGGGCCTTGACGGCGCCCTCATCGCCGCCGCCGGCGACTTCGCGCAGTAAATCGCTGGCCGTCTCGAATGCGCTCGCCGCAGCCATAAACTTGTCGTTCTCCTTGAGCGCCGACGATTTCAGGCGCGTCTCGCCCTGATCGCTTCCAGCGACGGCAAAGGCCGCCCATGGCAGGCCGGCCATCATCGCCACCACCTGGACATCCGATGCGACCGCCGCCTGGTCAAAGGGGGAGGTCTCCTTGACCATCGCCCCCAGGCTGTTGAAATGATGGCCGATGACCTTCATCACCGACTGGCGGTAGGCAATGGCCTCTTCGGGTTTGGCAAACTGCGCATAGGCCGCTCCGATCAGTGCGAAGACGGCAACTGCGCACCCCACGAGTCTCAAGATAGCTTTCATGCTGCCTCCTTTCTGTGAATGATTGGCCGGCAGCTCGGGTGCAAACCGGCCGCGTGAACCGTGCCAAAGACATGCAAAACAATGTTTCCGAACTGCGCCGCGACGGCGGCAGCCGGACCCTGACAGCAGCACATCACCGCATCTCAGCGATTACGTCAAGCATTATGTGTCGCAACCAAAAGCGTCCGATTCCCGCGAGGCGCCGATCACGACGCCTCAGCCGGTCGGCGCGCCCCGGCCGGGTCTTCGGGGAGGTGCCAAATCCGGAACACCCGGTCATGCGGGCATGTTTGCGGCTTGTCGGATACTGGCGGCAGATCTCCGGCTGGCGTCGTGAATGCTGCAGCCCCATCGGTTCCCGGGGGGATCCGGTCTCAGGGGCCTGATCGACGGTCAAAAAGACGCTTTTTTCGGTTTTCATTGCGATGCCCTCCGGAAAAGGTCAGGGAAGGCGGGGGACGGCGCAGCGGAAATTTTCGGCGCACCCGAGCGAAATCCCCCTCCCCTCTTGTTTTTGCAGCCCACCCGTGGCATCTATACACTGTTTTTTGTAACCCATTTCAAACCCGGCGCCAATTTTGGGCCACATCCCATCAAGGAGGCATTTCATGAAAGCATTGATTCGGACATCCCTGGCAGTTGTCTTCTGCCTGACAGTGGCATCAGTCGCTTCTGCGGCGTCCCCCAAATTCGGCGTCGTCGATTTTCAGCGGGTACTGCGGGATTCCAAAGCGGGCAAGGCCGCCAAGGCGGAAATGGAGCAAAAAGGCAAAACCATGGAGGCGGAACTCAAAACCAAAGGCCAGGATCTGGAGAACCAGAAGAAGCGGCTCGAGGCCGAAGCCCAGGTCATGACCAAGGAGGTCAAGGAGGAGAAAGCACGCGATTTCCACAACAAGGTAAACGACTTCAACGAGCTCCAGAGAACCTATGCCGGCGACTTCAAAAAATTTGAGGCTGAAAGGCTCAAAAAGATCCAGGAAGCGGTGACCGGCGTCTTGGAAAAAATTGCCAAAAAAGAGGGCTACACCATCATCTTCGAGCGCAGCCGGGTGCTCTACCACGAGGACGCCGTCGACCTCACCGATGAGCTGATCCAACTTTACGACAAGCAGTAAAAGAGGGTCGCGATCAGCGCAATCCAGGATAAAGCTTTTCGGCGCATGCGGGGCAGATACTGTGGCTGAAATCGGCCTCGGAGTGTTGCCGGATGTAATTTTCAACCGGCTTCCAGCAGCCGTCGGCAGCCCGTATGCGCTTGCAGGAGCAGCAGATGGGCAGAATCCCGCGCAACCGCTTGATCCTGCAGAGCCGCGCTTTCAGCAAGGCCAAATAGGCGTCCCGCTGGCGTTCATAGCGGTAAAAAAACCAGCCGCAAAGGGTTGCCGCAACCCCCAAAACAAACCCCAGGATGATCTGGAAAAAGCGAAAAAGCCACTGTTCCCTTTCAAATTGGTATCGAAGTTTGTGCTGAAACCTATCGGATGCGCCCGCAAAGCCCGCCAGGGCGACCCGGTAGGCCTGGTTTTCCGACGTGTCGATGCCATCGCGCTCGAATGACGCAAAGCGCTGTGCGACAAGCGCTCGAAGGGCGTCCAGCTGCGCCATCACTTCGGCAATGTCCGGGCGAATGGCCGGATCGGCAGAGGGAATTATTATGCCGTCCGGATTGATGCCGCCGACCTGCATGGCGGCGGCATACCATGCGGCCTTATCGAGGTGATGCATCACATCTTCGGTTTTTCCCGAGCGGTTGCCGACCAGCATTTCTTCCAGAAATAGGTTGGCGATGGTGGCCTCCAGACGGATTTCCAGGACGACTTCCAGCAGCGCAACATGCTCTTTCCTCAGCCTGTCGTCGACGCGGAAGCTGTAAGCCAGCGCGCCTGTCAAGAACGCCACAGCAGCCAAGACCATCAAAAACCTTTCCACTGGGAAGCGCTTGACCGTATCGGATGTTTCCGGCTTCATCACGACGATCCTTTCTAGTTTGAGGAGAAGGGACCCTGATTCGATGGTATTTCGAACCCCGCGCTGAATTTCTTATACCCAGGTTTTCCTGCCTGTGACAAGTTTATTTTCCGATC
>JAABRJ010000011.1 GCA_011390985.1 Desulfobacteraceae bacterium | reverse complement strand
CAGTTCAGCGCACAATACTCGTTCTAACCCCTAAGGGGACCACCCCAGCCCATCCCCCGTCAATGCAACTTGCGGATCTGGATTTCTGGTACCCTGCGTTTCGAAGAGCGCGGCCAGACACTTCGCGCAGGTTGCGTTGCTGGGGGCGGCCCTCAGATGGCGCCCGCGGGCCTGACCCATGATTTCGGCTGTCCCATGCCGATGATCCCTGTTTTCCCCTGATGCTGCAGGCCCTCACGGCAGCCGAGTGAGTGGGGGATTTTTTTTGGCAGGAGCGCATTCCGCTCGTCGCGTTCGGATTTTCCCTCCAGCTTCCTTCAGACCCTTATCGATATCATTTCGGAAGGAGACGCGCCTGAAAAAGCCGGCAGCCGGTTCCATGGGCCGGCCGTCGCCCGGCTGCCGCGGTCTGGGGGCATTCCCGCCGCAGGCTCACTCATGCTCGTGATCGTGGGGTTCACCGTCGTGTCCCGGGTGGCCGTGCTCGTGGTAGCGCCGGGGTGGGTGGTCGTGGGCCTCGCTTCCATCGGGGTGTCGGTGCGAGAAGCGGTGGGGGTGCTCGTGGGTGTGCTCATGGGGATGGGCGTGCAGGGTCTCAGCGTGGCGGTGGGGGTGAGTGTGCAGGTGTTGGTGCGGATGGCTGTGCTCGTGTTCGTGCTGCAGCTCCCGGATGGCGTTGCCGCAGTTTCTGCGGTAGATGAAGGCGAGGCCGTTGAGGCTGCCCAGGGCCTCGTCCTGCATGAATTCCCGGGTGGGGAGGTCGAAGGCGATCCTGCCCTGGTGCATGACCAGGGTCCGGCGGGTCAGCTCGCCCACGAAAAACATGTCGTGGCTGACCAGGAGCAGGGTCGCCTCGAGATCGGCTAAAATTTCCAGCAGCAACTCCTCTCCCGCGGGGTCGAGGCCGGCGGTCGGTTCGTCCAGGATCAGGAGCTCGGGTGACATGCCGAGCACGCAGGCCAGGGCCAGGCGTTTGCGTTCGCCGCCGGAAAGGTGCAGCGGGACCCGCGTCTCGAACCCCGAGAGGCGCACCCGCGCCAAGGCGGCGGCGACCCGCTTGCGGGTCTCCGCTGCGGAAAAGCCGAGGCGCTTGAGGCCGAAGGCGACCTCTTCCTCCACGCTCGGGCAGAAGAGCTGGTCGGCGCAGTCCTGAAAGACCATGCCGACCCGCCGCCAGAGGGATTTGCGGTGCCGCGCGGTCACCAGCTCGCCGGCAAAGTGGAACGTTCCCTGGCCCTGGTGCAGGCCCAGCAGGCAGGCGAGCAGGGTGGTCTTGCCGGCCCCGTTCTCGCCGACGATGGCCAGGCGCTCGCCGCAGCCGATGTCCAAGTCGACCCCCGCAAGGGCCCGGGTGCCGTCGGGGTAGCGATAGTGAAAGTGCCGCAGGGAAACCAGGGGCGCGTTCGCGGCGGCATTCCCGGAGGGTTCGGGGGCCGGCCTGGGAATCGGCTCCGCGGCGGCAGGCCCCAGATGGGGTGGCGCCTCCGCGGTCAGCCTGAAGGAGAAGTCGAGGCCGTGCTCGCGCAGCGAGGCCCGCTGGGAGACGAGTTCCCGCAGGGTGTAGTCGTGGTGGATGCGGCCGCGGTCGAGCACCACGGCCCGGGCGCAAAGCTCGTAGAGAAAGATCAGGTCGTGGCTGATGCAGATGAGGGTGCCTGCAAACTCCCGCAGCAGGTTGAGGAAGATCTCCTCCTGGCGGGGGTCGAGGTTCGTGGTGGGCTCGTCCAGGATCAGGACCTCCGGCCGCATGGCCAGGAGCCCGGCCAGGGCCGCGCGTTTTTTCTGCCCGAAGCTGAGGTTGTGGGGGGCCTTGTAGGCCATCTCCACCAGCCCGACCTGTTCCAGGGCGAGGCGCCCGGCCTCTTCCGCCGGCGCCAGCCCCAGGCCCTGGTTGCGGGCCCCGAAGGCCGCGTCGTCGATGAGAGTGTGGCCGAAGAGCTGGTCGTCGGGGTCCTGGAAGAGCAGGCCGATCTCCAGCCGGGCCTGGTCGAGATGGCTTCCGTGAAGCCGCCGCCCGCGGTAGAAGACCTCCCCGGCCGACGGCGCCAGCAGCCCGCAGAGCTGCTTGACCAAAGTCGTTTTGCCGGAGCCGTTTTGGCCGACCAGGGCGATCCGGTCGCCCGGGGCGACGTCGAGGTCGATGCCCGCGAGGGCCGGCATGTCGTCGGCGTATCGGTAGGCGAGCCCCCGCACGCTGAAGAGGGTCTGTTCGGGCGCCGGCCGCAGCACCGGCGGGATGGGGTCATGCGTCATGGCGACACCTTATCCGGAGAGCCGGTCATAGACCACCAGGGCCGCCCCGATCGCCAGCCAGGCGAAGGACAGCGCCAGGTCGGCCTTTTCCATCCGCAGTTCGGCAGGGGCGGGGAACCGTCCCCGATACCCCCGCGCCCGCATGGCGTCGAAGACTCGTTCGGTCCGCTCGAAGCTCCGCACGAAAAGCATTCCGAGAAAATTGGCCACGGCCCGCAGAGTCTCCAGGTCGGTCCGCTTGCGGAAGCCGCGCACCCGCATGCCGGCGGCCATGCGCTCGGCCTCGTGCCGGAAGACGTGCAGGTAGCGGTGGCTGAGCAGCACCATCTGGCCGGCCATGTCCGGCGCTCCCAGCTTCGTCAGCCCGTGGAGGGTGACCGGCAGGGGGGCCGTGGTCAGCAGCGGCTCCATCAGGAGCGCGATGGCTGTGGCCTTGGCGACAATCGCCAGGGCTTTGGTGAGGCCGCGCAGATTGAAGCCGATCCAGTCCACGCCGCCGATGACCAGGACCGTGTCCCCGGGGTGGGCCGGGGCCGTCAGGGGCATGACCACCAGGAACATGGCGAGAAAGCCGGTGATCGCCAGCAGCCGCATCAGCACCCGCGCCCACGATGACCGCGCCAACACCAAGGCCAGAATCGAGACGGCCACGGCGGCCAGGGCCGGTGCCACGCGGCTGAGGGACGCCACCAGAAAACTGTAGGCGATCAGCGTCAGGAGTTTGCAGCGGATGTCCCAGCGGTGGAAGAGGGTCGTTCCCGCAGCGTCCGCCAGCGGCGGCACCGACCAGTCTTTGTCCTCGTGTTGCGCGCCGCGCCGGCGCACCAGACGGCGCAGGCCGGCGGCCGCCGCCGCCAGGATGGCCAGCGGGGCCAACAGCAGCGCGGCGAACTGCCAGGCGGGCAGAGCGACAAGCATCACCTCAGGCATGGGCGGCTTTCTCGGATTGCACGAAGGCCGGCTCCAGCAGCGCGGGTTTGACCTTGGCCAGGAAGCCGATGGTGAAGGCGCTGACCAGCCCCTCGATGACGACCACCGGAACATGGGCCGCCAGGGCGATCTTGGCCACCCCGAAAAAGTCCTCGCCGCCGGTGGCCAGGAGCAGGGCCAGCACGAGGGCGGCAAGGGCGGTCCCCAGGGCGCCCGCAAGCCCGCCGATGATCGCCTGCCGCCGCCGGGTGCGGCCTTTGAACCGCTGGAAGAAAACCCCGCAGAGCAGCGCTGGCACCCCCATCATCAGGGCGTTGGCGCCCAGGGCGGTCAGGCCGCCGAACTGAAAGAGCATGCTTTGGAGGAGTAGGCCGAGGCCGATGGCCAGGAAGGCCGACGGTCCGAGCAGGGCGCCTGCCAGGCCCGGGATGAGAAGGTGGACGCTGGTCGGCCCGAAGGGAACGTGAATCAGGGAGGCGACGAAGAAGGCCGCCGTCACGACCGCCACCTTGGGCAGCTCTTCGCTCCGGGTGCGGCGGGCGCTCCAGGCGGCGATGGCCGCGCTTGCCGCATAGCCGCCGACGGTCACGGAAATGGGGAGGACCCCATCGGAAATGTGCATCTTTACTCCTTTGGTTTCGGGTCCCTGCGCCGGCTCGCCACAAAGGCGGCGGTCCCGAAGAGGCCGAAGATGTAACCGATGCCGCCGAACACTTCCTGAAAGCCCGGCTTGTCGAGATCGGCCCTCAGGGCGGCGATTTCCCGCTGGATGCGCCGCAGCTCGCCCGCCAGGCTAGTGTTCTGCTCGGCCAGGAGCGCGGCCAGCTCCTGCGGGCTTTCCTCGGCAGGCGTTTGCGCCGGGGCGGATTCCGCAGCAAGCATCAGGCCGGCGCACACGACTACCGTGGTGAGGAGTTTCTTGCCGCGGCGGGGCGTATCGTTGCACCCGTTCATTTCCCGGCCTCCACCTCGGCCTTTTTGAGCTCGAAGCTGTTCTTGTGTCCCATGCTGGCGTCAATGACGATCTTCAGGTCGTCGACCTTGGGAATGGGGAAGCTGAAGAGCCCCTCCTGGTCCGTCCGGCCCTCCAGCAGCAGGGCGTCGCCGCTGTCATAGACCAGCACCTTGCCGTCTTCAACCGGGCGGCCGTCCGGAAAATAGCTTTCGGTGTGGACCTTGCCCGCTTCGACATAGGCGAAGAGATTGACCTTATGGGCCAGCGCGGTGCCGCCGAAGAGGAGCGACACCAGCAGGCAAACGGCCACTGTTCTCGGAATTTTCATCGCGCCGTCCTTTCATCGCGGAAGGCCTGGGCCCTCCCCAAAAC
>JAABRJ010000010.1 GCA_011390985.1 Desulfobacteraceae bacterium | reverse complement strand
GGCTTTTGCACGGGAAAAACCCGGCCGGTAGATGGTTATTTCATATCCCGGGTATGCACCCAGTAAACCGCGCCGATCTCGACGTTCTTTTTCTGGCCCTCGTGATCGATGGTCCAGTCGGCCTCGTTCAGGGCCGAAAAGCCCCACCAGCCGGCCCTGGGCATGGCGTAGCTGAAGACCCCGTTGGCATCCGCCTTGACCACCTGGGTCACGTAAGGGTCGGCCGGCGGAAGCACCATGCTGGGGTTTCCGGGGGACGCATTCAGGTACTCGATCTCCACCTCGGCATGCGGGACCGGTTTCCCTTTGAGGAGCACCTGGCCGGTGAAGAGGTTGTTGGTCCACAGGCCGTAGGGACGGGTCATGGGAATGATCTCGGTCTCCAGTCCGACGGGCTGATCCCAGCCTTCCTCAAGACCCAGGGCGTTGACGCAGACCTTGGTGTAGTGGACGATGTAGAGGTCCTCGGCGGGCTCCCAGTAGGGGGTCGGCTCTACGTAGAAGGTATAGTCCCCCGGGCGACGGATTTGGTGGTCCGCGGTCCAGAAGGTGAACTTCTCGGTCTGGTCGGGGCCGCCTCCTTTGGCCTCTTTCAGGCTGCCCAGGAGATCGGTCTTCTGCTCGGCGTGCATTACGCCGAACAGCTTGGGCTTGGCCATTTCCATAAAGTGCTGCTCCAGGGGGTGGATGAACTTGACCTCGATGGTCACCGTCTTGGGGTCATCCTGGGTGACGATGGGGCTGGACGGGATCAGGGCGCCGAAATGGGCGGGCGCCGGACCGGCCGTGAGCAATAACAGGGCTGCCGCAACGACTGAAAAAATCGGTGTTTTCGTGTGCATTCAACTCTCCTTTTTCAATGAGGGGGTTTCAAGCAGGGTCGGGTCATGGCCGTTAAAAAAAAAGCCACGAAGGAATTTCTCCTCGAGCGCTGCCGCTGGAGGGATCGTCGCCTTCGTGGCTTTATCTGTTATGTGAAAAAAATGACGTTCGGTAGAAAACGGAATTCAATCCGTCGATTAACCCATTTTTTTAAACCCAAAGATCTTGCCTGTCAACAGTTATGTTGCGCCGATACTTCCGGTATGTGGCGCCGGGCCTTGCAGGTGACGGCGGGCGAGAACCATTGGGGGGGTAATGGGTATTTTTTGTCAAATGTAAAACCCTACAACATGTGGTATGCACCGAAATAGGATTTGGTCTGCCGATCAGCAGGCCTGAAAACCGGCAGTGGGGCTTTGAACCCTGTCTTTGGCTGCCGGACTCCTATTTCGCGCTTTTCAGTCCATCAATTGCATTGTAGGATGTTTCGATCATGCCCCAACGACTCATCAGCGAGGCCATTGCGCCGTTGACCGCAACGGCTGACACCCGGCGCATGGCCGGCGGGGCCCCCGGTCTGCCCCAACAGTTCGTCTGGCGGAAGCGAATCGTCACCGTTGCGGCGGTGCTGCGCACCTGGCGTGAGACCGGGAAATGCCGCCACGGCAGCCCCGAGCGGTATGTCCGCAAACACTGGTACGAGGTGGCCACGGCTTCGGGCGGCACCATGACGCTGTATTTCGAAAGGCAGCCCCGCGGCGGGCGGAAGGGCGCGCGATGGTGGGTGTTCAGCGTCGCCGAGCCGGAGGAGAGCTCCCCGTCGAATACCGCAAAGTGCGACCTGCGGCCGAACCAAAGGCTTGAAGGAGACTATCCTTTATGAAGCTTTCCCTGGCGGCCAACTTTGACAAGGCGTTGATCCCGAAACTGAAAGGCTTCCCGGTGGAAGAGGTCTTCGGCAAGCTGCCCACCGACTTCACGGGCGGCGGCAGGCCGAGCTACATGGGGGGATCGCTCTCGGAAAGAGAACTGGCGAGGTACGTCGCGCTGCTGGCCGAAAACGGGATCGCGTTCAACTATCTGCTCAACAGCGCGTGCATGGGAAACCGCGAATGGGGCCGGGGGTTCCAGAAGAAATTGATGGGCCTGCTGGCAAGGCTTGGGAAGATGGGGGTAAAGCGGGTGACCGTGTCCACGCCGTTTCTGCTGGAGGCGATCAAGGCGCGCTTTCCGGAGTTTTTCGTCAAGGTCGGCATCTACGCCCAGGTGGACACCCCGCGGCGGGCGCGGTTTTGGGAGGACCTGGGCGCCGACGCCATCACCCTCGAGAGTTTTTCCATAAACCGCAACTTCCGCCGCCTGGCCGCGATCAGAGCGGCCGTGCGCTGTGAACTGCAGCTGATCGCCAACCACCCCTGCCTGCCCAATTGCCCCATGCAGAGCTATCACCAGAATGGCTTCGCGCATGGCTCGGACGGCTCGCGGCGGCTCTTCATCGATTATTGTTTCCTGCGCTGCACGCGCACAAGGCTCGAAGACCCCTCGCTGTTCGTCAAGGCGGCCTGGATCCGGCCGGAGGATACAGCGGCATACGAGGCGCTGGGGTTTGGAACCTTCAAGCTGCTCGAGCGCAACATTCCCTCCGGGGAACTCCTCAAGCGGGTGAGGGCCTACAGCGAACGCAGTTTTCAGGGCAATCTGGCGGAAATCATCCTGCCCTACGGGTTCAAGGAGACGCCAGGGAAGGGGATTGCCTGGGCGGCAAAGCATTTTCTGAGGCCGCTGCAGGTGAGTCCCTTCAAAATAAAGGAATTGCACCTTCTGGCGCGCAGCCAGGGGATGCTCTTCCCCCTGGGCGAAAGTCCGATACGAATAGATTCGGCGAGGATCCCGGCGGACTTTATCGAGGGGTTCAGGCGCCGGGACTGCGCCACACTCGAATGCAGCCGCTGCCGCTACTGCGAAGAAATCGCGGAACGGGCCGTTGCTGTGGACGAAGACTTCAGACGACGCGCGATGCAACAGTTTGGCCGGATTGAAGGATCGATGCGGGACGGGAGCTTGTGGGGTGTTAAAAAAGCGTGCGGCTGAACCGGAGTTGATGGACGCGGCGGGCTTCGACCGGGACCTGGCGGAAGAGAGCTTCCGGTTCATCGCGGTGGTCAATCGCTGGTTCGGCGGCGTGCGGGCGGTCAGGCGCTTTGTCGCAGCGGAGGCGGCCCGCGCGCCGCACGGCC
>JAABRJ010000009.1 GCA_011390985.1 Desulfobacteraceae bacterium | reverse complement strand
GCACCGCGCGGCCGGAGGTTGCGGATCCTGGATGTGGGTTCGGGGAGTTGCGACATCCCCATCGCCGTTTGCGCATGGGCGCGCGGGAGGCGTATCCCCGTTCATTTCACCTGCATCGAGAGCAGCGAACACGCCATGCGCATCGCCCGACGCGGCCTGCGCCGCAGTCCCGATCTGCCGATTACGCTGATCCGCGGCGACATCTTCGCCCATCAGCCCGAGGCGCCCTACGATTGCGCGGTCGGGTCGATGTTTTTCCACCATCTCGCGGAGAGCGACATTCTGCGCCTCATCGGCCGGCTGCGGGGCTTCGTGCGCAGCAGTCTCCTGATCAATGACCTCCAGCGCTCGCTTGCCAACTATGCCGCCTGCAGGCTCCTTCTGCCGGCTTTTCCTTACGAAGT
>JAABRJ010000008.1 GCA_011390985.1 Desulfobacteraceae bacterium | reverse complement strand
GGAACTGGAAGCCCGCACCCCCGATGTGGAGATGTCCCACGAGGCGGCGGTGGGTAAAATCGCCCGTGATGAAATCGAGTATCTCATGGCCCGCGGGCTTAGCGAGCAGGACGCCACCTCGCTGATCATCAAGGGGTTTCTCACGCTTGAAATCGTGGGGCTGCCGCCAAACCTGAAAAAGGAGCTGGACCGCATGATCGCCGAAACCGACGTCGACGCCATGTAGACCCAACCGCAACTGGCCGGGGCGGACGCCGGCAACGTAAACCGGCCATCCGCCGATGTACCCATCAACCCCGACAAAACCCCTTGCGGTTTTTTCGGGGTTTTTTGGTTTGGGGTTTCGAGCAACGTGTTGAACGCCACCCGGCAGGCAGAACCTTTTCCAAAAGGTCACCGAATTTTGATGGTGGCGTAAAAGTCCAATTTCGGCGTTGCGCTGCATCTCGAAGTCCCTGCGGCGTACCACAGGTACGCCTCGCTCCTCGAGATTTGCGCGCCGTATCTTGGCGCTTTTTTCGAAGCCGTCTGATTTTGGACTTTTGACCGGTCCATCAATTTTGGAAATTGTTTTGACGATCGAAGGCGGAATCGGCTAAATGTGGGCGCAACAAACCGGCGGGGTTGCCGATCCGGAAGGAATTTGGACAGATGACAGGCGATCCCCGGCGGCCATGTCAAATCATTGTATTGCGGTGGCTTCTGCGGGAGACGTCGGGCAATTGAAGAAAGCCCGCGGCAAGCGGCGGCCAATGCGCTCGCTATCGCGGTTCAAACCCGGGAGGGAAATGGAAATGGTCGAATCACGGGCCCTGAAGCTCTGGTACATCAACGTGGTATCGTTTTTACTCTTTTCACTGCTGGGGGTGACGGGGCTGATCAACTGGCTGGTGCTGCCCCGCGGTTACGAAACCGGCGGCGGCTTTCTGCGGTCGCTACGGCATCTGTTCCGCGAGGTGCACGCGTGGAGCGCACTGCTCTTTGTGATCGTCGTCATCGTCCACCTGGTGCTGCACCGGGGCTATGTCCGCTCCAACCTGAAAAAATACGGCCTGCTGAAATAGGCGGCCGCAAGCACCGCGGCAACATCAAGCCCCGGGTTGGTCGTCCGGACGGAACTTGACGACCACCAGGGTGATGTCGTCCTGCTGGATGGCTTCGCCGCGAAACGCCGCCAAGGCATCGGTTACGGCCCGCATGATGTCCCCCGGGCGATCCTGGTGGTGCGCGCGCAGCAGCCGCCGCAGGCGCTGTTTGCCGAAGCGCTCCCCAGCCGGGTTCTCGGTCTCCCAGATGCCGTCGGTGCCGAAAAGCAGCAGGTGTCCGGCATTCCAGCCGGAATAGGAATAGCAGGCGTATTCCTGGGTTTCATCCACCCCCAGGGCCATCCCCGCGCCGCACAGTTCCATGAAGGTATCCGCCCCGGCGTCGAAGAGCAGGGCCGGTTCGTGCCCCGCCCGCACCCAATGGATCTCGCCGCGGGCGGGGTCCAGGAGGGCGAAGAAAAGCGTCATGAAATTTCCCGCCGCGGCGGTGTCCATGCACAGCAGCCGGTTGACCTCCGAGATGATCCGCGCCGGCCCGCCCGCTTGAGACGCCCGGCTGCGCAGCAGGGCGCGCACGGTGGCCATCAGCAGCGCCGAGGCCACCCCGTGGCCCACCACATCCCCGACCGCAATCCCCAGCCGATCGCTGCCCAGTTCGGGAAACTGCAGAAAATCGAAGTAATCCCCGCCGGTCTCGTCGCAGTAAAGGCTGGTGCCGGCCACCTCCAGGTTCGCGAAGGTCAGGATGCGGTCCGGCAGCAGGTTCTGCTGGACCTGCTGGGCGAGCCCCAGGGCTTCCTTGATGCGGATGCGCTCCTCGAGCTGGCGCAGCATGGTGTTGAAGCTGCGGGTGAGTTCGCCAACTTCGTCGCGGCCGCGCACGAGCAGGGGCGCGCCCAGGCTGCCGCGCGCCACCGCCTGGGCGGCCCGCGAAACATCGTTGATGGCGGCCACGGTGCCCTGCGTCATCAGGCGGATCAGGACCAGCACAAACCCGATGAAAGCCACCCCGGTCACGGCATAATAGCGCCGGAAGCGCAGGATCGGCGCCAGGACCATGTCCCCCGGGGCGATCACGATCAGGGTCCAGGGTGCCTCCTGGATGCGGTGGAAGCCGCTTACCTCCGCCGGCGGCAGGCCCCTGCCCAGAACGGTTCCGGACTCCCGGGTCTGCATCGCCGCCAGCGTCTCCCGGGTCAGGGTATCGTCCGTAGCGCAGCTCTCCCGGTAGCCGCCGGGAACCATGCAGGCCAGCACCCGTCCGGCATCGTCCACCAGAAACGCCCTGAGGCTCTGCCACCAGCCCGACCCGACCACGTCCTGGATGATATGGTCGAAGCGCATCACCACCTCCAGGCGCCCGAGGCGGTTGCCATCCGCGTCGATCAGGGGGGACACCAGGGCCACGGTTTCTCCCGCCACCAGCTCATCATAGCGCGGCGGCATGATCTCGACGCTTGCGCCCCCATGGCGCATGTGGTCCGATCGCCTCCCCAGAGCCGGCTCACCTCCCATTTGGCCGTGCATGCCATCGACCCTGCGGTCCGTCGGGATTTCAGCCGCTGCGGCAGGCTCCCACATCAGGTTGACAAAGGCCACCCCCTCCATGGCCCGCAGGCGCTCGATGATCATCTGCTGCACGGCGGGTGCGCCGGGATGGCCGACCGTGCTGGTGAAGATCCCCATCCATTCCTTGGGCTCGATGAGCCGCATGTCCACATGGTGAGCGGCCCGCTGGAGTTTGAGGACGGCCGCTTCCCGCCACTGCACTAGCATGCTGTTGCGAGCGAACACAAACCCGATCAGCCCCATCGAAAACAGCAGCACCGCCACCGGACACAACACAAAAAGCACCAGCCGCTGGCTCAGGCTTCGCGGTTGAAAGTGAAAAACCCACCGCGGATCTTCGGCATCAGGTGGGCCATTGAGCGCCATAGATTTCCTTCTGTGGTGATACTAGCCGATTCAACACTACCGCAGCCGACGGAAATTTCGACCCTACGCGATAGCGGGCATCCATCGGATGCGGCAGTGGCAGCCGGGGTTACGCTGATAGCGAGGGGGGTCAGGCGCCGATGGGACCGCGATCGGCCGCGTAACAGCGCCGCTCGACGTAGGAGCCCCTGCGGTGGTCGAAGACCGCTTCGTGTTCGTGGATCAGCTTGGGCCCTCCCTCCCAGGCACCACAGGCCGGCACGACGGTGTCGCCCAGTGAGAACTTGTGGCCGCAGGCCGGACAGCCCTCGGCGTTCGACCGGTTGAGCCGCTCCAAATCCATTATGATTTTAAGCCGTTGCTTGTCGGGATGGTGTGACGTCATGATGCACCTCCTCATTTTTTTGGGGGAAAAAACTTTTACAGCAACAAAGTGCGCCCGCAGCGGCAAAAGTCAAGCGGCGGGCCCCTGCAGGGACCCGCCGCGGGTCATTCGACAAAAAACGAACGGCCAGTCACCGCTAATCCGAAAGCAGGTACGCCACTCTTTTGCGCAGCCGCTCGGCCTCCTTTTGGCCGCGGTACGAAACGATCGTGATGGGGCTGCGCCGAAACATTTTATCGGCCACCGACCCCACCAGCACGTGCTCAATTTCGGAACAGCCCTTGACCCCCATCACGATCAGATCGACGTTTTCGCGCAGCGCGATCTTCAAAAGTTACATGCGATTGCCCTGAAGCGGAATCGATACACTCTTTACAATGTAAGACATTCAGTGATAAAATACGCTTTCAATTTTCAGCGCGGAAAGGAGTGGTCACCATGGGCATGTCCGGCATGAGCGTAACCGATTGGATTATCCGGCTGGCGATCTTCGGCGTGCTGGCGATAGCCGTGATCGGAACCCTTCAGAACATCGTTGATGCCATCAGAGAGGCCGCAAAACGCCGGTAGTCCAAAACCTGAGCTTTGCAACACGGGCGACTCCCCCAGGGAACGGCAAGGGGGAGCAGCGCAAGAGTGTAAAAAGGGTCGTGTATGGCATTGAACCATGCCGCGGCCCTTTTTGTTTAGCCCTACAAACGGGCAAGGATCAGGCATCCATGGGGGTGGCGGTGCTGACGATGCCCCTGGCCTTTTTGCTGCGCTGGAAAACTACCAGGGCCATCAACAGCACCATGCCCAACAAATCGGTGTAAGTCCCGGGGACGACCATCATCAAACCGCCCCCGAAAAAAAGACCTCGCTCCAGCCAGTTCATGGGGGCGAAGAAAAAACCGATCATGGCGGCGCCGATGGCGGTCATGCCGATGCAGGAGGTGATCAGGGTCTGGAGGACCATGTACCAGCTTGCGCCGACCCAGAGCATCGATGTGTTGTAGACGAAAATATAGGGAGTCAGAAAGGCGCCGATGGCAAGTTTGGTGGCGGTGACGCCGGTCCAGAACGGGTTGGATTTGGCGATGCCCGCGCCGGCATAGGCCGCCAGGGCCACCGGGGGCGTGATATCGGCCACGATGCCGAAGTAGAAGACAAACATGTGGGCCGCCAGGGGATGGACTCCCAACTGAATCAGGGCCGGGGCGGCGATGGTGGAGGTGATGATGTAGTTGGCGGTGGTGGGAACCCCCATGCCAAGGATGATGGACGTGATCATGGTGAATATCAAGGTTAACAGGAGGTTGCCGCCGGCCAGTTCCACCAACCCGTTGCCCAGTTTCAAGCCCAGGCCGGTAAGGGTGATGGCGCCAATGATGATGCCGGCCGAGGCGCAGGCCAAAGCCACGCCGATGGCGTTGCGGGCCCCCAGTTCAAACCCGTCGGCGATTTCCCGGGGGCTCATGCGGGTGGATTCTTTCAGGGCACCGGCGATGATACAGGTCACCAGGCCCATCAGGGCGGCATACAGCGGGGTGAAACCGATGGAAAGGAAGATAATGATGGCAAACAGGGGAACGAAAAGATGCCCCCGCTCCTTGATCACCTCGCCGAACTTGGGCAGCTCGTCGCGGTTCAACCCCCTGAGGTTGCAGCGCTTGGCCTCGAAATGGACCTCCATGAAGACCCCAAAAAAATAGAGACAGGCCGGGATGGCTGCCGCCTTGGCGATATCCAGGTAGGGCACGTTGAGAAACTCGGCCATGATGAAGGCCGCCGCGCCCATGATGGGCGGCATGATCTGGCCGCCGGTGGAGGAAGCGGCTTCCACTGCGGCGGCAAACTCCGGGCGATAGCCCAGGCGCTTCATCATCGGGATGGTGAGGCTTCCGGATTCCACCGTGTTGGCCACCGAGCTGCCCGACACGGTTCCTTCCAGGGCGCTGGTCACGATGGCCATCTTGGCCGGTCCGCCCGAGGCCCAGCCGGCCACGGCGTTGGAGATGTCGATGAAGAGCTGGCCCAGCCCGGTTTTCTCGCGAAACGAACCGAAGAGGATGAACAGGTAGATGAAGGTCGCCGCCACCCCGAGCGGAATCCCCAGTATCCCCTCGGTGGTCAGGTACATGTGGGACGCGATGCGCTGCAGCGAAAATCCCCGGTGCGCCATGAACCCAGGAAAATAGGGCCCGAAGTAGCTGTAAATCAGAAAAAAAACGCACAGACAGACGATGGGCAGCCCCACCACGCGCCGCGTGGCCTCCAGGGTGAACAGGATGCCGAAGATGGCGCAGACATAGTCCATGCGCGCATAGTCGCCGCCGGACTCCATGATGCGCATGTAATTGAGCGCCATGTAAAGCCCGATATAGGTGGCAAAGATTGCGATCACCCAATTGGTCCAGTTCAGGCGATCGTTCTCGTCGCTGCTGCGGGCCGGAAAGAGCAGGTAGGCCAGGGCGAAGGCGTAGGCCAGGTGGATCGAGCGCTGCAACTGGGCCGGCAGCAGCCCGAAAGCCGCCGTGTAGACCTGGAAAATGGACCACGACACCCCGATCACGTAAACGATCCAGCGTGACGATCCGGTCAGTTTGCGGGCCGAGGCTTCCTTGTCCACCTTCTTGAGTATTTTTTCGAGCTCTTCCTTGGAAACGACATCCAATTCGTCCGTGGCAACGCCCTCTTTCTGTTTCTCCGTCACGGAATGCACCTGCCTTTCATCTGATCGGTCAATGCGGCCCTGCGTACCCGCAAGCGCAGCGGAGTTCCCGGCGGCGCCAGGTCTGCAAGGTGGATTTCACACCCCTTGAGACTCAGGCGGTGATCGGCCACCCGGCCGACCCGCACCACGATCTGCGGCACCCGGCGGTTCACCGTCCACTCCAGCCATCCGTCCTCGCCCACCGCCAGGGTTCCTTCAGCCGTCGAGGTTTCCGGCATCCCGGCGCCGAAGGCGTCGAAGCGCGAGCCCACGATGATCAGATGGTCAGTTTCCGCTCTCAGGGTGTCGTATACCGGGCGCCGGTTGACGGAGTGGGTGAAGGCCAGCACGAATTCTTCACCCGCTTGCATGCGGGCGCACAGCAGCACCTCTTGGTTGTCCCACCGGCTTACCTCCAGCACGCTGCCCAACGAGCACGCCGAAAGCAGACCGACGATTTGGAGAACGGCGGGCAGCAGCACCATAAAGGCCGCACCACCGGTACACAGGCGACGGTGTCTGGTTTCGCTCGATGGCATCTCGGACGCAAGCGGCCCTTCCGACGTGGCGTACTCGTCTTGCCGGAAGGGCCGCCGGTTGGTTCCGGAAGTCCGGACATTCAGGATCCCTGCCGGAGCAGGGGAAATACCCGTGGCCGTAAGATGATTGCCTTGCGGCCATCTTTGCAGAAAACCGCGCCGGCGGCTTTCTATTCCATGAGCTTCTTTTCCTTGTAGTACTTGATGGCACCGGGGTGGAAGGGAATCGACACCCCCTGCACCGCGTACGCGCCGCTTAGCTCGTTGCCCTTGGCATGCGCGGAGGCCAGCTCGGCTTGGTTTTCAAACAGGGTTTTGGTCAGGTTGTAGGCCACATCCGCGTTCATTTCGTTGCCGGAGATCAGCACGGCGTTGACCGCCACGGTGGCAGCGTCCTCGGTCTGTCCCTTGTAGGTGTTGGCCGGAACCTTGGCCACGGCCAGGAAGGGATACTTGGCAATCGCCTTGGAGGCCATGTCCGCAGGGATGTCGAGAATCCGGATGGCGTTCTGGGTGGAAACGTCCATGATCCCGGCATTGGGAATGCCGGCGGTCACGATGAAGGCATCGATGTGTTTGTCCTTGTAGGCCTCGGCGCTCTCGGCAAAGGAGAGGTACTGGGCGTTGATGTCTTCCTTTTTTAGGCCGTAGATGTCCATCAACTGGCGGAAGTTGGCTTCGGTGCCGCTGCCCGGGGCGCCCACGCCGACTTTCTTGCCCTTCAGGTCGGCAAAGGTCTTGATGCCGCTGTCGGCGCCGACCACCACCTGGATGATCTCAGGGTAGAGGACCGCGATGGCGTTCATCGCCTGGAGGGGTTCCTTGAAGGCTTCGGTGGCGTTCCAGGCCTGATCCAGGGTGTCGCTTTGCACCAGGGCCAGTTCGACCTCCTTCTTGTTGATCAGGCGGATGTTTTCGCCCGAGGCGCCCGTGGTCTGGGCGACGGCGTTCATCCCGGGGATTTTGGAGTTCCAAATTTTGGCCATGGCGCCGCCGAAGGGGTAGTAGGTCCCCGCCGTACCGCCGGTGGCCAGGATCAGGTTGACGTTTTCAGCCGCAGCGCCCGCGGCACCCGCGCCGATCACAAACAAGACAGCTGCGCAAATACTGATCAATCTTTTCATCGAATACCTCCTTGGGGTTGTTTGGGTTGATTTTTTCGAGCGGCGAAAGGGACACAAAATTTCTTTTCTACAAATCTATATATGACAAAGGGTCGATCCTTTTTCAAGCGGAAAAGCCGATGCAGGCAAGTTCGAGCCAAACGGCTGCCGCCGAAAGTGAACCAAATGGCCAAAGCATGAAAAATCAGCTCCAGACCCGAAAGCCCATCCGTCGGCGATAGCGGACAAGCGGTTGCACCCGGCCCCTGCGGGGCCGCGGTATTGCCGCCGGTCCACCCCACCGGCAGGCCCACCTCAACGCCAAATGCCTGCAAC
>JAABRJ010000007.1 GCA_011390985.1 Desulfobacteraceae bacterium | reverse complement strand
CAAGGGGAATCTCCCACTTGTAGCTGAGGTAGCGGATGGCTTTGCCCTTGGAGGCGCGGTGCGGCAGAATGTCCAGGTATTTCTGGTGGGAATAGATGAGATTGTAGCGGCATTTATGCCGTGACAGCAGATCGTGGATTATCACCAGTCGGTCCTTGTCCGGCGCCATGTTGTAGCTGACCTTGAAGGGGCGTTGGGTGTCTTCCGACTGGTATTCAAGAAAATCGAATTTCTCCAGCAGCCGTACGATCCTCTCCCGGTCCCAGCCGTTGGCGATATGGGTTTCCCACCCCTGGTCGAATTGCAGGTCGTTCCCGAAGTAAATCTCGCTGCCAACCGAAGATATGATCACATCCGGCGCGGCGACGTTGTGGGCTTTGAGCACCTTGACGGCCGAGTCCACCGTACGGCCAGTGGCAACCCCGAAACCGATGACCTCGCGCTGGGCTTCGAGGAGCACCAGCAGGCTTTGCAGTTCTTCGGGGTCTCCGCCCAGCAAGGTGTTGTCGATATCGGAGACGATCATATAATTCAGATGGACCAGGCGGCGCCCGATTGCATCCTTGGGCACCACCGCCGCCATGTCGGAAGCCTGCCCGGCGGACACCAGGCGGCCGGCTTCAGCCACGTAGGCTTCTGCATGGCGCTGCCAAATGTAGTGCTCGCGCACGTTCATGATGCCGTTTTTGGAAAACTCGTCCCAGTGGTGATGGCGGGAAATGATTTGCCGGATGGCGTCCGCGATGGCTTCGCTGTCGGTGGGGTCCACGAGGATGCCGCTGCCGCAGTTCTGGATGATGTCCTTGGGGCCGCCGTCATGGGTAGCGACCACAGGCAGGCCGGTGGCCGATGCCTCCAGCAGGGTAAGCCCGAAGGGCTCGGTCAGGGCGGGGTTGACAAAAACCCCTTTTTTACTCGCCGCGATGCGGTAGAGTTCCGGGACCTCGTGTTCGAAATCGTGCCTTTTGGGGATCGCCATTTTGCCGTAAAGGTCATATTTGTCCATTTCCAACAGCATCTGGGTGAGAACATCACGCTCGTTTTCCTCCATCTGGCTGATGTCCCGGCGGATGCCGGCAAACACTGCCAGGTTGGCCATGGCCTGAAGGTCCGGAGCCTCCCCATAGGCGCGGATCAGACCGTGGATGTTCTTGCGTTTGTCAGGGCGGCAGAGGGCCAAGATCAAGGGCTTTTCCGGGTGCAAGAAAAAGCGGTTGAGCTCCTGAAGCAATTTGGCCTGGGCATACAAAGCGTTTTCGCTGCGCTCGGACTCCGGAAGCATGTCGTGGTAGTAGGGGTAGAATTTTTCGATGTCGATCCCCGGTGGGAGGACCCGGAAATCGGGCAGCTGCCCGTTATGGTACATCCCGTACTGCTCGCGAACCTCCTGGTAGGTGCTGGTGACGATTAAATCGGCATACTTCAGGATTTCCTCCTCAACCCGGATACGCTGATCGATCCGGTATTTGCGGACGATCTCCTCCTGTTTAAGACCTTCAGCCAGCAGCTTCTGCTTTTTGGCCCGGCCCAAGGAGTGGCCGGTATAAATAAAGGGAACACCAAAAATGCGGGCCAGCTGCATCGCCACGTAACCGGCGTCGGGGTAGTGGCCGTGGACAATATCCGGCAGGGTCATTTCGCGCTTGATGAATTTGATGGTCTCGTCGACGAATTCGTCCAGATGCGGCCAAAGCAGCTCCTTGCGCATGTACTTGCGGCCGCCGCACTGTATTCGGACGATGCGAAAGCGGTCGGTTACGGTCTCGATCCGGCGTGCATAATCCTCGGAGAGGGCCTTTTCGGCCAGAAAGCGGGTAAAAAGATCCACCCGTCCGACCCCATCCAGCTCAGCCAGTGCCCTCCCGAGTTCGATCACGTATTTCACCTGACCGCCGGTATCGGCATCGCGTCCCAATTCCAGGTTGCTGCCGCGCACCAGGCCGTGGAGACTGAACATCTGAATATAAAGCCCATTTTCCGTCATCGAATTACCCTTCAATGATGGCCTGCATTTCAGTGTATAGGTCGTCATTATCGGGCAGGGCCCCCTGAATTGTGCAGACGGCGGCGGCCAAACGGTTGGCCGCTGCAAGGGTCTTTTCAGGGGGCCATTGCCGCAGATAACCCAATGCGATCATGGCGGCGTGAGCGTCGCCGGCCCCGACGGTGTCGGCGACGGCGGCCAGCGGCGGTGGCGTCGAGGGGTAGTGAGTGCTGTCGTCAAACCAATCGCTTCCGGCCGCCCCGCGGGTGAGGACAACCACCGCAATGTCATAGTCTCTTTGCAAGCATTCGATCAGGTCGCGCTCGTCCGCCGGGCCGTCAACAATGGTGCGAATCACCCTGAGCTCCTCGACGCTCAGTTTGAGGAGGTCGGTCTGGCGCAGTGAGGCGAGAATCACCTCCCGGCTGTAACAGCCGGGGCGCAGGTTGATGTCACAGAAGGTCCGGCTTTCGGGGTGCCGACGGCTCAGCAGGGTTTGCAAGGTGCGGAAGCCCTGCGGCGAGCGCTGGGCAAGGGTTCCGAAATAGATCAGGCGGGGCGGCGCTGCCAGCACCGTTGCCAAATTCCGGTCCATACCGATGTAGTCGTAGGCCATATCCGGACGGATATCGAAGGTGGGTACGGCGGCGCTGTCCAGGCTAACCCGCACATGCCCGGTTGCATGTTTCGGATCCACCTGAAGATCGCCGGGGTTTAAACCGCAGTTTTCGAAAAACGCAAGCACCTCGCGCCCGGGATCATCCGCGCCGATGCGGGAGACGAACCGCAGCGGCACTCCGAGATGGTGCAAATGAAAGGCGAAATTGAAAGGGGCTCCGCCAATTCGGCGATAATGCGGAAATTCGTCAAAGAGAACCTCGCCGATGACAAGAACCAACGGGTGGACCACCTTTCGTCACGGGTTCGAGGGGGACGGCAGGCAGAGCGTCGACGTCGACGCCTCGTCCTGAAAGCGTTAGCCCCAAGTTGAACAATACTTAAAAAAACATATGGGGTAGCGACTGAAAAGTCAAATCGGGAAGTTGATCCAAAACGAGGATGCGGCATCTCAAATTGGCTGCGACGTGGTCGAGGAAAGCGGAGAAAAAGGGGATAGTTGAAGGGTGTCCCAACCCAATGGCCGCCCGGGAGGTTTACCCGCAGAGGTCGAAACTCGGGGGCGCGCCGTCTGTCGCAGGCGGCGTCATGGCGCGCTCTGGGCGGCCTCGCGGGAATCTGCGAGCAGCTCCTCGCGGGACTTTTCTTCAGGGACGCTGAGACGCGCTTTCTCGTGGCTGCCGGCATTCTGGGCGTCGATCAGCACCGCCGTGATGCGCTGGTCCTTTTTGATCCACAGGTCGTTCAGCCAGGCCTGGAATTGGCGCTTGAATGCCCGGTCTGCCACATAATCCCCGGTCATTTGGGGTGTGACCGGGATCTGATCGACCTGCACATGGATCCGGTCGATCTTGCCGCACATAAATTCCCAGAAGCTTTTACGGCCATTAGGGTAGACGATGGTGACGTCGAGAATGCGGTGCAGCTGCCGGCCCACCGTGGCCAGCACCAGCGCCATCCCGCCGGCTTTGGTGCGCAGCAGGTTGGCGTAGGGAGATGCGCTGCGCCTGCGTTTTTCGGGGGTGAAGCGCGTGCCCTCGATAAAGTTCATGACGGCGATGGGCTGGTGTTTGAATTTTTCGCACGCTTTTTGGGTGGCTTCGATGTCCTTACCCCGCTTTTCGGGGTGTTTTTTCAGGTAAGCGGTGGTGTAACGCTTCATGAATGGGAATTCCAGGGCCCACCAGGCCTGCCCCAGAAGCGGGATCCAGATCAGCTCTTTCTTGATAAAGAAGGTCAGCAGCGGGATCCTGCGGTTGAACACCCGCTGCAGCACCAGGATATCGACCCACGACTGATGGTTGGCCACCACCAGATACCAGCCCTTGGGTTGAAGGTCTTCCACACCCGCAACCTCCCAGCGGGTATCGGAGAAAAGACGCTGGTTGAAATTGTTGACCGATACCCAGTGGGCAACCAGGCCGTGCAGCACATCGGTCACAAACCGGCGAAAAGCGGGGACGGGGACCAGAAATTTCAAAAGGGTCAGGATGAAAAGAGGTGCTGTCCAGAATAGGGTGTTGATCAGGTAGAAGATCAGGGCCAGGATTCCGCGCACAGGTCCGGGAAAATACTTGAAGGGTATCATCTGACAGGCTCCTTCCAGGTGCTGTCGAAAGACGGCGCTGGGATCCGTCGGTGCCGGAATTTTCGGCAGTCGGTCGGGTTGCAGGAATTTAAGCTCATGGCAGGGCGAGAGACAAGACGGATCGGGGGTTTTACAAAAGTATTACAAATAACCCCCACGCTGCCGGATGTCATCCGCAGTTGGGGAGGACATCAGGTCCAGCGGGGCCGGCCAGGCGGCGGCGCGCCGGGAAAAACGCCGGTCTTGCAACCCTCAGCGCGGATGTTTGAATTCCTCTTTGCGGATGCCGTATTTTTTCATGAGCTTGTGAAGTTGGCGGGTGGTAACGGCCGCTTCCGCGGCTGACTGGTTGATGCGCCCGTGGTTTCGGTCGAGCAGTTCTTTAATGTAGCGCCGTTCGATTTGCGCAATGCCGATCCGACGGACCTCGGCCAAGTGCTGCGCCGTGTTGACCTGGATGTCGGCTGAGGGGAGCGCCGGGTCAAAGAGTTCGCTGGGAAAGCTTTCGGGGGTCAGCACGGCCGATTTTTCCAATATGTAGGCCCGCTCCACCAGGTTTTCCAGTTCACGGATGTTTCCCGGCCAACTGTAGTGCTGCAAAGCTTCGAGAACCTGGGGGTGTAGGTCATGGATCGCCTTGGATTGGAACTTGTTGAGTTTATCCAGGAAACCGGCTACGAAAAAAGGGATGTCTTCCCGGCGCACGCGCAGCGGCGGAACTTCAATCGGAAAAACATTCAGCCGGTAATAGAGATCTTTTCGAAAAGTGCCGTTGTCCGACATTTCCTTCAAGTTGGAATTCGTAGCGGCGATCACGCGCACATTGGCGTTGATGGTTTCTTCGCCGCCGACCCGCTGGAATATGCCGTCCTGCAGAATGTTGAGCAGTTTTATCTGGGCCGCCGGTGTGATGGTGCCGATTTCATCCAGCAGGATCGTGCCGCCTCTGGCAATCTCGAATTTGCCGAGTTTTTTGCGGACGGCGCCGGTAAAGGCGCCTTTCTCGTGGCCGAAGAGTTCGCTTTCCAGAAGGGTATCGGGGATGGCGCCGCAGTGGACACTGATGAACTGGCAGTCGCGGCGGTTGCTGTGACGGTGGATCAGTTTGGCCAGAACGCTTTTGCCGGTGCCGGTTTCCCCCGCCAGAAGCACCGTGCTGCGGGTCGGCGCTACGGATCTGATCTTGTATAGCACCTGCCGCATTGCGTCGCTGCGGGTCTGCAGGACCTCGAAGGCCTCGGCCTGCCAGAAACGATCCCGCAGGTAATCCAGTTCGGACTGCCGGATCAGGTTTTCGTAAATTTTTCGGGTGACAAAGGCAAGCTCTTCGGGATTGATGGGGCGCAGGATATAATCGCTGGCCCCGGCCTTGACGGCCATGACCGCTTCCCGCAGGGTATCCTGGGGTGTGATGACCACCACCTTGGTCGCGGGGTGGTTGCGCCAGAAGGCCTGCAGGGCGGTCTTGAAATCCTCTTGGCGGTCGGAATCACCCAGTACGTCCAGATCGATGAAAATCAGGTCGTGGCGTTTGTTCTGCAGTGCCGATAGGGCCTCGTCGCGGGTCGTCACACGCTCGATGTTGAAATCATCTTTCAGTTGGGCCTGAATCTGGGCGCCGGTTTCCTTTTGCGAGGAGGCGACGAGGGCTGATTTCATTCGATCCCCCGCGGCGGGTCGACCGTCGAGCCGGCAGGCCCTCCGTGGCTTTCATTTAAAAAATGAAGAAAAATTTCAGTGGGTTAATCGGGAAATCTGTATAGTGGGAATTTCTTCAAAAGTCAATCTAAAGAATACCGTGTTCCGCCTTTGGCGGAGTGGCAGCTTTCGAATCATAAAAATCAAGGGCGCCACCAATGTTACGGGCGAAAATGAACAGGACGGATCGGGTTGAAATTCCCTCGAGGCTGAGGTGATCCCTAAAACGGGAAGCCTTTTTCCCGCTGGAAACCCGGGGCTTGGGGTTTGACCAACCGGCATTGGCCGTGACCCGCCGGCGGGTGCGTCGCCAGCGGGGTGTAGGGGGTTGTTTCAGAATTTTGAGTTCCGTTTTTTTCTTGGTCCCGGGGCCGGTGCGACAAATCCCGCAAGCCCCCTGAGCCGTCGGTCTTCGCGCACTGCGGCCGCCGACCTAAAAGGGATCCTTGGCGGAGCTGCTGGCCTCCAAAAAACACTGATATCCGCCTGTCTGACGAAAATTGTGGGCCGCGGCGACCGGTGGTCGAGCCCAAGCGGGGTTGCCGCCGCGGCCTTAGGTCGCAACAGATAATTATCTGGCACATTGATTGCTGTGATTTCCAACCAGATTTCCAACCAGATTTCAAACCTATTTCCCCTGGAAAACGGGTTGCTCCACACCCATCATTCCGGGGGCGCCAGCAGCGCGTTTTAGGAGGGAACAGCGAGATTTGGAAGTGCGGCACAAGCGTCAGAGATTCCGTGGCCTTGAGGGTCTTCGGGGGCAGTCAATTCCTTACCATAGCGCAGAATAAAAGGCTAACCGCGACGATTGCATTAAAATTTCGATACCCGCTTGGGGCTTATCGTGAAGTTGCGCGGGTGGAGCGAACCTCACCTTTCAGGCGGCGCAGAGCCAAGAAGGGTGAATCCCATAAAATCGTCTGAGGCGGGTTTTTGCATGCATTACCACCCCCGAATTGAACGATTTGTCCGTCCGTCACAATTATGAAATTGAAACTTGTCGGGGCGAAACCCCCAGTGAATGAGGAACGCTGTGAGAGATATGGTTCTTGATTGTATGCAATGCGGAAAATCTTTTGTGTTTTCGGTAGCTGAGCAAGCGCGTTGCGAAGCAAAAGGGTTTGATACCCCAAGGCGTTGCCCGGACTGCCGCCGAAAAAAGGAAAAAACTGAAAACGGTGGTGCTGCATGGAAGGACAAAGGCCGTAAGCGCCACAGTCGACGCAGAAACAACGAAAGTGTCGATATGGGCAGTTAACAACGATAAAAGACCATCGGGGCTTCGACCGCAAGGTCGGCAGCCGAGGGGGGTGACGCGAGCAATTGGGGGTGCGCAGGCCGCACCCCCTTTTTTTGTTCATGAGGACATACCGAGACCCCGGCGAGAGGGGATGATTATGCCGCGAGTTGAGGGGATGCAACTGTCGGAGGGGTACAGAAAAAGATTATTTGATGACCTGGTAGGACGTAACTTGGATGATTTTTATACCGTTTTGCTCGGAAACCGATCCGGTTATCTGGACCCTTTTATCAAGCAATTCCTTGACGGCCTCGCCTTCGGGGGAAGCGGCGACTTCGTAAATTTCACCGTCATCTGCAACGAGTTGACTGTCCTCGGTGACAACGCCCACCACGGTCACCAACGGGCTTTGAGAAATTGCGGGGGCAGGCGACAATGCCAGGGAAAACAGTACAAGCAACAAAAAAAATGCGGCAAAAACGTGTTTGTTCGAAATGCGTGTCATCTTGAATTCCTCCGTCGCGCGTTCGGCATTGGCGGGGAAAGATCACCTATGGATATTGCCGCTTGAGGGGAGGGACCCCTAAGAGCGTATAGCGATCAACCCTGATCGTCGGGCGGCCGTCTCGAGTTTCAATCTGGCCGTCGGCCTGGATAGTTTTGCGCAGGTGTGCGATCAACTCCGGCCCCTTGGCATTCAAGGCGACCGGGTAAAAACCCTCATCGTAGGTGGCAATTGCTACGGCCACCACCTCTCCCCCCGGGTCCCAGTCGATCGGGATAACGATGCCATTTATCCGTATCATGTTTTCCATGGGGTAATCAACCTGTTCGCAACTCGCCTGATTGGGTCCTGATAGCATTTACAACGCTGCAAAAAAGAGCAAATCATATGCCAATAGGCGCTGCTTGTTACGGGAAAAAATTCTGTTACCCCGGCCGATTGGCCGACGGCTTTTCCAATGCGCAGT
>JAABRJ010000006.1 GCA_011390985.1 Desulfobacteraceae bacterium | reverse complement strand
AAGTCTGCAGCCCGTGCGCATTGCAGTCACACCGTGTTCGGTGTTATCATCGCGGCAATCGCTTTGCTGATTAGCAATGAGCTATTTTACTGGCTGTTAACGATAACTGCCGGTTTGATGCTGTCGATTCCACTCTCCTGGCTAAGCGGTGGCACCCGTAGTGCAAAACTGTTCAAAAAAATCGGTTTGCTGCGCGTTCCCGAAGAAAAATACCCCGATCATATACTTGTTGAATTGCAGCATAAATTGGCTGCGATCCCATCACAAGAAAGGGCACCAGCACTGAGTAGGCTGGTCAACAACCCGGAACTGTGTGCCTGGCACATCGCGCAATTACCAAGCGCGGCAGGCCTGGCACCAGTATTTCATGCCCCCGCCGTCACCGGGGAATGGAAAGTGCGTCATGCTGATAGTCTGGCGCAATTGGAAACCTGGCTCGAACCTGATGAGACCATGGCATTGCTTTCCAGTCCAGACTGCATCGAGCAAATAAAAAAGATCGGTGAATAAGCCCCAAGTTGACCCTGTCCATCATGCCCGACGTGCAGGGCATGGATCGGGATGCCTGCTCCCGGCGCTTCGCACAGCTTTTTGAAGGCATCCCATTTTACACCAACGCGGTCATGACCGAAACCCTGCAGACCGGGGGCAGGGCGGCTGAAATCAATCCGGCGGCGCTGGAGAAACCGGTGAAGGGCCTCGAAATCGATCATTTCTTCTCCTTTGCGACGGGTTTGGTCCGCGGCTCGGCCATTATTCACCAATGATTTTGACCAGCACCCGTTTGCGTCGACGGCCGTCGAACTCGCCGTAGAAAATCTGCTCCCAGGTGCCGAAATCCATCCGGCCCCCGGTCACCGCCACCACGACCTCGCGGCCCATCACCTGGCGTTTCATGTGGGCGTCGGCATTGTCTTCGCCCACGTTGTGGCGGTATCCGGATACCGGTTCATGCGGGGCCAGCTTTTCCAGCCAGACCTCGTAGTCGTGGTGCAGGCCAGGCTCGTCGTCATTGATGAAGACCGAGGCGGTGATGTGCATGGCGTTGACCAGCAGCAGGCCCTCCTGGATCCCGCTTTCCTGCAGGCAGCGGTTGACCTCGGCGGTGATGTTGATGAAGGCACGCCGGGTGGGCACCTCGAACCACAACTCCTTGCGGTAGCTTTGCATCTGAAGCTCCTTATCGTTCGTGAAACCGTTGTCTTCCCGCCGGTGCGCATCTGCGGCCGCCCCCTGGTCTTTTTTCGATCGCTTTTGCAGGGGTCTTCGCCATTCCCTTACCACAACCTGCCGGCGAAGGGGACCCTGCTTGCGGGAAACTTTTTTCCGCCGGGAAGGCGGGGGCGAACAAAAAGCCGGGGGGCGATTTTCGGCTTGATCCTTCCAAGCGTTTGGCTTAAGGAGGAGTCGTGCAGGGCTGCCGGTGCAACCCATGGCGTAAACGCGGTTCGAACGGGTTCGAGGAAAGGGGTGCAGATGCTCAAATTCGATTGCAACACCGCTTGGCAAAGGGTTCTGGGGACCCTGTTGATCGTGCTCTGGGCGGGGCTTGCGGCCGGTACGGCGCGGGCCGATGCCTACGAGACGCTCTACCCGCTGCTGGCGGATCTGCCCGGCTGGCAGGCGGACGAGCCGTCGGGCATGAACATGAGCATCTCCGGGATGGCCATGGTCAATGCCAGCCGCAGCTACACCCGCGGCGACAGCGAATTGACCGCCCTGATCATGAAGGGCGGGCAGGCCGAGGGGCTGGCCGCGGCTGCGGGCGCGGGGCTTCAGCTGGAAACCGCCGAGAGCCGGATCAGCACCCAGACCATCGACGGTTTCGTCGTTCAGACGGTTCACGACAAAACCGACAACACCGGGACGGTAATGGTTTTTCTCGACCGCGAGGCGGGGACTGCCGCCATTTTCTCGGTCTCCTACAGCAAAATGGCCGCCGAAGATGCCCTGGAACAGACCCGGGTTTTTGACTGGGCGCAGATCCGCCAGAGCATCCGCGCACTCCCCTGAGGCGGCCGTTGCGCGCGACCGGTTTCCTGAAGAACCGGGTCTTGGACGCGGCCGCTGCCCTCGGTCAGCCCGGTTGTGGAAGAGCCGCTGCCCACCGACCGTTCGCCCCCAGCCCAGGCGCTTTTTTCCCCTTCGCTCCAGTCGCATCGCGCCGCCGGCCGCCATGCGGCCAAGGATGCTGCACTCTGCGGGCCCCCGACCCGCGGTTCCCTGATTGTGACAGCGGCCAAACCCCTCCCGGCTGCTGCGCCTGCCCTTACCCCCGTGCTGTCCCAAACATCTCCCCTGCGCACCTCCCGCCAGCCCGAAATGATTGTCGTGGCGCGTGGGCGAGCGCCCGATAAGGTTTACAATTATATTTACATTGACATTTACATTTTTTCCGCTTAGGGTGAAAAAAACGCCGGATCACGGTTTTTGACACACCCCCGGAGGTGACAGCGATGCGACCTGAAGTGACCCCCAAACAGCAGCAGTTTCTCCGCTACCTGGAACAGGCGCTGACCCGCAGCGGCAAGGCCCCCAGCCTGCGGCAGGCCGCCGCCGATCTCGGGGTGAGCCATGCCGCGGTCTCACAGTTTATCCGGGCGCTCGAGGACAAGGGCCTGCTGCGGCGCGAGGGGCGCTACAGCCGCACCCTGCACCTGCTCACCCCAAGCGGCGAGACCTCCGGCGCCACGCGCTGGCGCGAGGTGCCGATCGTCGGCAAGATCGCTGCCGGGCTGCCGCTCTATGCGCAGCAGGAGTGGGGCGGCAGCCTCGTGCTGGATGCAGCCGTCTTTCGCGCGGCAACCCTCTTCGCCCTGACCGTCAGGGGCGACTCGATGAAGGATGCCGCCATTCTCGACGGCGACCTGGTGATCTGCGAGCCGCGCCAGTATGCCGCCAATGGTGAGATCGTGGTGGCCCTCGTCCACCAGGAGGAGGCCACGGTGAAACGCTTTTTCCGCCGTGCAACGGGCATCGAGCTGCGGCCCGAAAACCCGGCCTACGCCCCCATGTGCTACCCGTTCGATGCGGTTCTGGTCCAGGGCAAGGTGGTCGGCGTCCAGCGCGGGCCGGAAGGGGTGGCACGGCTCTAAAGCACTCCGCCGCGATTCATTCGTTTGCCCAACGGCGGCCGCACTATCGCGCCGGGCCGCCTACCTGCCCCGTATCTCAACCGTTTCCCGTTCCCGGCCCGGCAATCGCCCTGCTTTCCCCGTGCCGGCGGGCAGCGCTCATGGAGACCCGTGTCCCAATGCCCCGCATGCCGTCCTCGCATGCCGGCTGCCGCCTGCGGGTGGGCACCGGTGGGTATGCCCACACCGAATGGGTTGCGGCCGGTTTCTACCCGCCCGACACCCCCTCCGAGCGCATGCTGCCGCTGTATGCCCGGCGGTTTGGGGCGGTCGAGCTCAACACCACCTGGTACCAGCTGCCGCGGGCCGAGGCGCTCGAGCGCCAGCGCCGCCAGACGCCCCCGGGGTTCCGTTTTGCGGTCAAGCTGACCCGCGGCCTGACCCATCAGATCGATGCCCACGGCTGGCGTGATCAGGCCGCCGCCTACCGCGACGGCGTGGCCCCGCTGGTGCAGGCCGGCCAGCTGGCGGCGGTGCTGATCCAGCTGCCGGCCGACTGTGAGCGCACCGCCGTGTGCCGCCGGCACCTCGCCGCCCTGCTGGAGAGTTTCGAGGGGCTGCCCTTGGCGGTCGAATTCCGGCATCCTTCCTGGGCCTGCGACCGGGTTCTGGCCGAATTGGAGCGCCGCCGGGTGACCCTTGTCAGCGTCGACGGCCCGCAGCTGCCGTCGCTCTTTCCGCGTCTGGATGTTGTCACCAACCCGGCCTTTTTCTATGCCCGCCTTTACGGCCGCAACGCCGCCGGCTGGCGATCGGGCCATTTGCAGCGCCGCTTCGACTACCGCTACGGCGCGGCGCAACTGGCCGAGTGGATCGAGGTGCGCATGGCCGCCATGGCCGGGCGCGCCCGCCGGGGGCTGATTTTTTTCAACAACCATGTCCGGGCCCAGGCCGCGGCCGACGCCCGGCAGTTGATCCGGCTGCTGGACGACCGGGGCCTGGCGGTGGAGGCGAGCGCATGAGCGCCGGCGAGCGGTTTATCATTCACATCAACGTCGCCGATTTTGCCGTGGCCGTGGAGCGCATGGTCGACGCCCGTCTGCGGGCGCGGCCGGTGGTGATTGCACCGCAAGTCGCCGCCCGCGGGGCGGTCTACGACATGAGTGAAGAGGCTTACCAGAGCGGGGTCCGCAAGGGCATGCCCCTCGGCCGGGCGCTCCACCGCTGCCCGGACGCCGTCGTGCTGGCGCCGCACCCGGAGCGCTACGAGCGGGGCATGCAGGCGCTCTTGGGGCATGCGCGGCCCTTCGCCCCCCGGGTGGAGATGACCGACCACCAGGGCCACCTCTTTCTGGATGTCACCGGCACCGGGCGGCTCTGCGGGGCGCCGTGCGACGTGGCCGGGCGCATCCGCCGGGCGGTGCGCGCCGACATGGGGGTGGCGCCGGTGTGGTCGGTGGCCCCCAGCAAGCTGGTGGCCAAGGTCGCCACCCGGGTGGTCAAACCTGTCGGCGACTGCATCGTGCGCGCCGGCGAGGAGGAGGCGTTTCTGGCGCCCCTGCCGTTGGGCTTGATCCCCGGCATCGCGGCCGGGGACGTGGCGCGCCTGCGGGAGTTCAACCTAACCCGCGCCGGCGAGGTGGCCGGCCTGTCCGGGGCGCAGTTGGCGGTGGTCTTCGGCCGCCGCGGCGAAAATCTGCACGCGGTCGTGCGCGGGATCGACCCCTCGCCGGTCCGTCCGGTGGGGCAGGCGCCGTCGGTGGTGGCGCTGGACCACGCTTTCGACGACGATACCAACGCGGCCGCCGCGCTGGACGGGGTTGTCTACCGGCTGGTGGAAAGGGCCGGGGCCGCGTTGCGCCGCAGGGGGCTGGCCGCCCGGCGGGTGGGCATCGTACTCGACTACTGCGACGGGGTCCGGGCGGTTCGGCAGGCCGCCGTCCAGCCGGCCACGGCCAACGACTTCTTTCTGTTCGCGGCGGCTGCGGCGGCCCTGCAACGCGCCTGGACGCGGCGGGTGCGCATTCGCCACCTGCGGCTGGTCTGTGACCGTCTGTGTCTGCCCTCCGTGCAGCTGGAGCTGTTTGCCGATGCCCGCGAGATGCGTCAAAGGCGGCACGACCTGGTGGCGGCCATCGACGCCGTCCGGGGCCGCTTCGGCTTCGGGGCGATCCGGGTGGGGCGGACCCTGCCGCTGACGCCGACATGACCCCCCTGACCGTGCGCTCCCACTATTCCCTGATGTGGGGCACCTGCGCGCCGGCGGCCATCTGTGCCGCCGCCCGGCAGCGGGGCTACACCCGCCTGGCGCTCACGGACACCGACAACCTCTACGGGCTGTGGGCCTTTCTGGACGGCTGCAAAGCCGAAGGGCTGCAGCCGATTGTGGGGGCCGAGGTGACCGCCCCGAACGCTCCCCTGCGGGCGGTCTGCCTGGTGGAAACCCCCGCCGGCTACCGCAATCTCTGCGGGCTCATCACCCGCCGCCACTGTGACCCGGACTTCGACCTGGAAAGTGCCGTCATCCGCCATGCCGAGGGGCTGGCGGTGCTGACCCGCAGTCCGCAGCTGCTCACCCGCTGGCACCATGCCGGGGTCGCGGTCTACGGCGCCCTGCCGCGCCGGCCCGACGGCGCGGCCCTGCGCCTGCGGCAGGCCGCCCGCCCGCTGGGGGTGCCGACGGTGGCCACTCCCGGCAGCTTTTTCGTGGATCCCGCCGACCACCCCATTCACCGCGTCCTGCGGGCCATCGCGCGCAACACCACCCTTGACCGGCTGGCCCCCGGGGCCACGGCCCCGGCCGAGGCCTGGCTGGCCCCGGCCGATGTCTACCGCCGGCGCTTTGCGCCCTGGCCCGACGCGCTGCGGGCCGGCGACGCTCTGGCCGAGCGATTGTCGTTCAGCGGCCCGCCGCGGCGGCTACTGCTGCCGCCCTGGACCGGAGACGGCGGGCGCCCGGCCGATGAGTTGCTGCGCGCGGCCGCGTATGCCGGCGCCCGCCGGCGCTACGGGGCGGACCTCTGCGAAACCGTCGTGGAGCGGCTCGAACACGAGCTGCGGATCATCGTCCGGATGGGGTTTGCCGCCTACTTCCTGGTGGTGCGCGACATCATCGCCCGCAGCCCGCGCATCTGCGGCCGCGGCAGCGGCGCGGCCTCGCTGGTGGCCTACTGCATGGGCATCACCAACGTCTGTCCGGTCCAGCACAACCTGTACTTCGAGCGCTTCTTGAACCCCGGCCGCAAGGACCCGCCGGATATCGACGTCGATTTCGCCTGGGACGAACGCGACGCCGTCCTGGCGGACGTGCTCGCCCGCCACGGCGCGCATGCCGCCATGGTCTGCAGCCACATCGGCTTTCAGCCGCGTATGGCGATCCGCGAAACCGCCCGGGTGTTCGGCCTGGCCGAGCGCGAGATCGGCCGGGTGTCCCGGCGGCTGCCGTGGTTTTGGCGGGCGGTAGGCGCCGGAGCGGACCTCCTGGAGCGCCTGAAGGGGCTGCCGGAGCTGGGCGGCATCGATTTCCCCCAGCCGTGGCCACAGATTGTCGGCATCGCCCAGCGGCTGATCGGGGTCCCGCGCCACATCGCGGTGCATCCCGGCGGGGTGGTGATCACCCCCGAGCCGGTGGCGACCTATGTGCCGGTGCAGCCGGCCCCCAAGGGGGTGCCGGTGATCCAGTGGGAGAAGGAGGGGGCCGAGGCCGGCGGGCTGGTCAAGATCGATCTGCTGGGAAACCGCAGCCTCGGCGTGATCCGCGACGCCCTGGCCAACCTGCGGCAAAATCAGATCGAATTCGACGAGGCGCACTGGGAACCCGAGCAAGACCCGGCCACCCGTGCCAGGCTGGCGCGCGGCGAGACCATGGGGTGCTTTTACATCGAGAGCCCCGCCACCCGCCTGCTGCAGCAAAAGACCGGGGTCGGCGATTTCGAACACCTCGTGATCCACAGCAGCATCATCCGACCGGCGGCCAACGCCCTGATCCGCGAGTATGTCCGGCGGTTGCGGGGCGGCGCCTGGCAGCCGGTGCATCCCCTGCTGAGCGACGTGCTGGCCGAAACCTACGGCATCATGGTCTACCAGGAGGATGTTTCGCGTGCGGCCGTGGCCCTGGCGGGCTTCTCCGACGTCGACGCCGACGGGCTGCGCAAGGTCATGGCCAAAAAGGACCGGGCCCACCGGCTGGCGGATTACCGGCAGCGGTTTGCCGCCGGCGCCCGGGCGCATGGGCTGTCACCGGCGGAGATCGAGACCGTCTGGAAGATGATGATGAGTTTTGCCGGCTACTCCTTCTGCAAGCCCCACAGCGCCAGCTATGCCCGGGTGTCGTTCCAGGCGGCCTATCTCAAGACCCATTTTGCGGCTGAGTTCATGGCGGCCGTGATCAGCAACCAGGGCGGCTTTTACAGCACCTTCGCCTACGTCTCGGAGGCCCGGCGCATGGGGCTGACGGTGCGGCCGCCGGACGTAAACCGCAGCGAGATCCGCTGGCAGGGGCGCGAAAAGGCCCTGCGGGTGGGGTGGCTGTCACTGAAGGCCTTGGGCCTGCGGACCCGCGAGCGGATCGTGGCTGCGCGCCGGCAGCGGCCTTACGTCGATATCGGCGATTTGCTGGAGCGCGTGCGCCCCGATGACGAGGAGGCTCGGGCGCTGGTGGACGCCGGGGCCTTTGACGGCCTGCATCCCGGTGTCAGCCGGGCGGTCCTGTTGTGGGAAGTGGCGCGCTGGCAGGGCGGCCGCCAGCGCCAGCCCGAGGCCCCCGGCCTTTTCGGCCGGCGGCCGCAGCCCGAGCGGCCGGAGCTGCCGCCGGAGGCGGAAATCGAGCGCCTGCGGCGCGCGTTTGCGGTGCTGGGGTTTCTCTGCGACCGGCACCCCATGACGCTTTACGCCGGGGCGCCGGCCCTCCGGGAGACGATCAAGGCGGCCGCGCTGGCGCAGCATACGGGGCGGCAGGTGCGCGTGGCCGGGCTTTTGATCACCGCCAAGGTGGTGCATACCCGGCGTGGGGAGCCGATGGAATTTGTCACCTTCGAGGATGAAACCGGGCTGGTGGAGGCCACCTTCTTCCCGGCGGCCTACCGGCGCTTCTGCACCCTGCTGGACCGCAGCCGGCCGCTTCTCCT
>JAABRJ010000005.1 GCA_011390985.1 Desulfobacteraceae bacterium | reverse complement strand
AAAGCCGCCAGATCGGGTTTTTCAAAGGTCAGCCCGGCCATGGCGGCAAAGTCCGGCAGCGGCTGCTGCAACGGCCAGCGCTCGGGACAGGAGAGGGCGTAGGCGATCGCGCCCTTCATGTCCGGCACGCCCAACTGCGCCAGAATCGACCCGTCCCGGTAGGCCACCATGGAGTGGATGACGCTTTGGGGATGGACCACGACCTCGATTTCCGTAAGGGCCAGGCCAAAAAGCCATTTGGCCTCGATCACCTCCAGCCCTTTGTTCATCAGGGTCGCGGAATCGATGCTAATTTTAGCCCCCATCTGCCATGTGGGGTGCGCCAGGGCCTCCTCGGGCCGCACCCCCGCGAGGTCCCCACGCGACCTTCCCCGAAAGGGGCCGCCCGAGGCCGTCAGAAAAATTTTTTCCAGGTCCTGCCGCCGCTGCCCCGCAAGGCACTGAAAAATGGCGCTGTGCTCACTGTCGACCGGGAAAATCGACACCCCTTTGGCCGCCGCCTGGGCCGTCACCAATTGCCCGGCCATCACCAGGGTCTCTTTGTTGGCAAGGGCGATGTCCTTGCCGGCGGCAATCGCCGCAAGCGTCGGTGCAAGGCCGGCAGCGCCCACCATGGCCGTAACGACCTGATCGACAGCTGCCCAGCCAGCGGCCGCGCAGTAGCCTATCTCGCCGAAAAGGATCTGGACCCGGGTACCGGCCGGCAGCTGCTTTTGCAGGCTCGCGGCGGACGCCTGATCGAAAACCGCCACCAGTTCAGGCCGGAATATTTCGATCTGTTGCAGCAGCAGTTGCAGGTTGGTCTTGGCGGTCAGGACTTTGGCGCACAGCCGATCCGGAAAAGCCGCGACAAGTTCGAGGGTGTTCCGCCCGATGGAACCGGTTGAGCCCAGTATGGCAAGATTTTTCATGGCATATAAAAACCCGATGGGTCGCTATCGGAAAAAGGCCGGCACCGGGCTGCAATCGCGGCCTCTACTCGTTTGGCGCCTGTCCGCTGGGGGGGAGGTCTTATGGGCTGGGAATCCGTCCGAAGGACCGTGGCTGTCATAAAAGCCCACGGTAAGACTGCGGAGCAAGGGCAAGGCGCTTAGACGAAAACCGCCTTGAAGGCGTATGCCAGCGGCGCGGCGAAAAGGAGGGCGTCGATCCGGTCAAGGATCCCGCCGTGCCCCGGTAAAATTCCGCCTGAATCCTTGACACCGGCAGCCCGTTTGAGAACGGATTCAAAAAGGTCCCCGACCTGACCGACGGCGCCCATGGCCACCAGCGCGGCCAGCCCAAAGCCCCAGGGCCGCGGGGGCAGCACGAAGAGCAAAAACAGGCTGCCCACCAGCAAATTGGCGACCAGGCCACCCAGCGCACCCTCGATGGTTTTCTTGGGGCTCACCGAAGGGCACAACTTGTTTCGCCCCAGATAGGTGCCGGCGTAAAAGGCGCCGATATCTCCTGCAAAAATAACACTGACGACAAAAAAAACCCACGCGACGCCGTGGTCGCCGGCACGCAGCATAACAAGGTAGGCCAGCAAAAGAGGGATGTAAAGGCTGCCCGCCAGTTGCTTGAAGAGAATTTCGGAAATCGTGGGAACGGTTTTGAAATAAATCAGACCGACAATGCCCGCCAGAATCAGATTGGCCGTCAGGATGGCGGCGATGGCGGCCGGTTCACCGGCATGGGCGGCAGCGATGATACCGATCCCGATCAGATAGCCCAAAAACAACACAATTTTGGGCACCGCATGGTGGTGCGGATGATAGACGATCCGATAAAATTCCCACAGCGCCACCCCTGCAACCAGGGCGATGCACCCCCCAAAAAACGCGGCCCCCCCCCGGGCGATGATCAGGATCAGGAGCGGCAGGGCCAGCCCCCCGGTTATCCAGCGCTTAAGATGCATGCTTACTGGGGCGGCGAGGCTTCCGGGATTTTTCCGAACCGCCGTTCACGCGCTTGGTATTGGCGCAAAATAGCGAGAAATTCCTCCCGATCAAAGTCCGGCCATAAGGTTGGGGTGACAAAAATTTCGGCATACGCGATTTGCCACAAAAGAAAATTGCTGATCCGCATCTCACCGCTGGTTCGGATCAGCAGGTCCGGATCCGGCATCGTCCCCGTATAGAGGTGACGGGCCACCAGCCCAGCATCGATGGCCTCCGGCGCCAGCCGGCCGGCCTGGACTTCCAGCGCAATTTCCCGGACCATTTTGACGATTTCCGCCCGCCCGCCGTAGCTGAGGGCCAGATTGACGGTCATCGCGGCATTGTTGCGCGTCAGGGAAATGATATCGTTCAGAGCCGTTCGGACATCCGCTGGCAGGCTCTCCATCTCACCCAGGACGTTGATGCGGATATTCTGCTGATGCAGTTCATTTTTTTCCGAAACGATGTATTTTTTGAGCAGCGTCATCAGCGCACTCACCTCCACTTTGGGGCGCTGCCAGTTTTCGGTTGAAAAGGCATAAAGAGTCAGGAAATGAATGCCGATTTGGCGGCAGGTGCGAACCACGGTTCGAACGGTATCGGCACCCTTTTCATGGCCCTTGACCCGGTTGAGCAACCGCCGCTTGGCCCAACGGCCGTTGCCATCCATGATGATGGCGATGTGGATCGGAAGTTTGGCAGGGTCCAAACCGCTCAGATCAGGGGGCGGCGGGTTAGAATTCAAGAATTTCCTTTTCTTTTGCCTGAAAGACCTCGTCGATCAGCTTGATATGATCGTCGGTGATCTTCTGAACCTGATCCTGAGCCTTGAAAGCCTCGTCTTCTGATATATCCCCGTCCTTTTTAAACCCCTTCAGGAGCTCGTTGGCGTCCCGGCGGATGTTGCGAATGGCGACCTTGTGCTCCTCGCTCATCTTGTGAACGATCTTTACCAGTTCCTTGCGCCGCTCCTCCGTTAAGGGTGGGATCGCAATGCGGATCAGCTTGCCGTCGTTAGAGGGGGTCAGCCCCAAATCCGATTTCAAGAGGGCCTTTTCAATTTCCTTGATTACCGACACGTCCCAGGGCTGAATCGTGATCAGACGGCTTTCGGGAACCGCCAAGGACGCCATCTGGTTGAGCGGTGTCGGCGTGCCGTAGTAATCCACCCGGATACCGTCAAGCAGGGCCAGGGAGGCGCGGCCGGTGCGGACTTTCTTGAACTCGCTTTTCAAAGCGGCGACGGTTTTAACCATGCGCTCACGGGTTTCTTGGTAAGTTGACGCGATCATAGTGACCCCCTTGAACTAGCCCTCATAAAATGACGTCAGTTTTCAATCCGGGTTCCAATTTTTTCCCCACAAATGGCCCGCTTGATACTGCCGCAGGTCTTGAGGTTGAAGACCACCAGCGGCAGGTGATTGTCCATGGCCAGCGAGATGGCGGTCATGTCCATGACATTCAGCTGTTTTTCAAGGATCTGCATGTAGGAAATCGCCGGGATAAACCGTGCGTTCTTGTTCTTTTCGGGATCCGCATCATAGATCCCGTCGACTCTAGTGGCCTTGAAAAGAATCTCGGCGTGAATCTCCTGGGCTCGCAAAACGGCCGCGGTGTCGGTGGTAAAGTAGGGGTTGCCGGTGCCTGCCGCAAAAATCACCACCCGGCCTTTTTCGAGATGGCGCACCGCCCGCCGGAGAATATAAGGCTCGGCGACCTCATGCATCGAAATGGCCGTCTGCACCCGGGTCTGCACCCCGCGCTTGTCCAGTGCATCCTGCAGCGCCAAGCTGTTGATGACGGTTGCCAGCATCCCCATGTGATCGGCGGAGGCACGGTCCATGTCAAATGAGCTGGCGGCAACACCTCGAAAGATATTGCCGCCGCCCACCACAATGGCCAGTTCAACCCCCATGTCGTAAACCGACTGGATCTCCTCGGCCACATATTTCAGCATATCCGGACTGATGCCGAAGCCCTGATCACCCATCAGGGCTTCGCCGCTGAGTTTCAAAAGAACTCTTCGGTATTGTGGATGCACCACAGGGGCTAATCTCCTATCTGGAAACGTGCAAAGCGCCGGATGGAAATATTCTCACCGATTTTGGCGATGGTTTCATTGAGCAGGTCTGCGATGGTGAGGTTCGGATCGCGCACGTAGGGCTGATTCAGCAGGCAGTTGTCCTTGAAAAACTTGGCCATTTTACCTTCGGCGATCTTGTCGAGCATCTTTTCCGGTTTGCCCATTTCCTGGGCCTGCCCGCGGTAGATTTCCATCTCTGTTGCGACGACGTCCGCAGGCACGTCTTCAGGGGCGATGCCCACCGGGTTGGTGGCGGCGATATGCATGGCGATGTTTTTGGCGAATCCCTGAAAATCTTCATTCTTCGCCACGAAGTCAGACTCGCAGTTGACCTCCACGAGAACACCGATTTTGCCGCCCATATGGATGTAGGACTGGACAATTCCTTCGGAAGTTGCCCGACCGGCCCGCTTTTGAGCGGTGGCCAGCCCCTTTTTTCTCAGAAATTCAACCGCTTTTTCCATGTCTCCGCCGCTTTCGGCGAGGGCTTTCTTGCAATCCATCATGCCAACCCCGGTTTTTTCACGGAGTTCTTTTACCAGTTGCGCACTTATCGCTGCCATCGTCGCTCTCTCCTCGTCTATTCTTTTTCGCTGGTTTCGCCGCTCGCGCCACTCTCGGGTGCCGCTTCGCCGGCGGCCGGACCGGCGGCTTTGCGAATGACTTCAACAACCGGCCCCGCCGAACCATCGGCAATGATCTTGCGCTCACCCGGCTGCAGCGCCACTCCCGCAACCGGAGCAACCTCTTCCACCACCGCCTTGTCGGCTTCGGCCTGCTGTTTTTCTTCAAACCGCTTGCGGCCCTGCTCACAGGCATCCGCAATCCGGGAGGAAATCAGCCGAATGGAGCGAATGGCGTCATCGTTGCCGGGAATGAGGTAGTCAATATCATCGGGATTGCAGTTGGTGTCGACAATCGCAACGATCGGGATGCCCAAACGGCGCCCTTCCTTGATCGCGATCGCCTCGTTCTTGGGATCGACCACGAACAAAGCCCCTGGAAGCGATTTCATCAACCGGATGCCGCCTAAATTGCTGTCCAGCTTGGCTCTTTCCTTGCCGAGCTTCAAGCGCTCCTTTTTGGGAAACAGATTGATTGTACCGTCGTTTTCGATATTGTTGAGGTAGTTCAAACGGTCGATGCTCTGCTTGATGGTCTGGAAATTGGTCATCATGCCGCCCAACCAGCGGTTGTGGACGTAATACATTTCACAGCGGTTGGCCTCTTCGTAGATGGCGTCGCGGGCCTGCTTCTTGGTCCCGACAAACAGCACGGACTTGCCCTTGGCAACCGTGTCGGCCACAAAGTCATAGGCATTCTTGAACATACGAACCGTTTTTTGCAGATCGATAATATAGATCCCATTGCGAGCGCCGAAGATATAGGGCTTCATCTTCGGGTTCCAGCGTTTGGTCTGATGGCCGAAATGCACGCCGGCCTCCAGCAGTTCCTTCATTGTGACATACGCCATGTTCTTTCTCCTTGTCTGTTGGGTTGGGTCCACCGCCGGCATCACCCTCGATTTCGGCTTTCACCGAACTGGTTGAAAGCACCCGAAAAAGAGTCAACCGACGTGCGTATTAAAAAATCTTTTCTTACTAACAAATTAGAAACCAGACCGCAATCTATTTTTTCTCAATAGCAGCACCCGATCCAGCCCGCTGTAATCCTGAAAAACGGCTGATTCCTCATACAGCCCGCAGTCGGCTGCCAGCGCCGCCAGCGCCTTTGCCTGATCCCAGCCGATTTCCAGGAAAAGCCGCCCTCCCGGTGCCAGGAAAGGTGGGCTCTGGCGGATGATCCGGTGCAGGTCCTGAAGCCCGTCCGGACCGCCGTCGAGAGCCTGCCGCGGTTCGAAGCGACCAATTTCGGGTTGTAGACCCGCGATATCTCCGGCGCGAATGTAAGGGGGGTTGGAGACGATCAGATCGAACAGCGGCCCGCCGGGCCGCAAGGAATCGACCCAATCCGCGACCCAGAAACAGATGCGGCCGTCGAGGCCGGCGCGGCGCGCGTTGCGCCGGGCAACTGTCAGCGCCGCCGACGAGCGGTCGAGAGCATAGAACCGGTGAGCGGGCCGCTCTTTGGCCAGCGCCAGAACGATGGCGCCGGAGCCGGTCCCCAACTCGAGAACCCGAAGGGGACTTGGCGCGACGTCGCACGGTAAAAATTGAAGGGCCTTTTCAACCAGGCATTCGGTTTCGGGCCGGGGAATCAGAACCGCCGGTGTTACCACAAGCTCAAGGGACCAGAACCCCTTCTGGCCGACAATATAGGCCACCGGCTCGCGGCCGGCACGCCGTTTGATGAGCGCTTTGAAGCGTGAAAGCTCATCCGGGTTTAGCGGCTGGTCATGGTGAGTGTAAAGTGCGATACGCTCGCTGCCGAGGGTATGGGCCAGAAGAATTTCAGCATCAGCGCGGGGGGATTCGATTCCGTGGGACTTGAAAAAAGACGTGGTCCATGCGAGCAGTTTCAGTATGGTCCAGTTAGCTTCCCGGGGCGGTTGCCCGGCCGATGGTGGGGGTGTAGCCTGTGTCTGCATTCTTAAGCGCCTGAGCTTGGTAGAAGGTGACCAACTCGTCTATGATCTCATCGATTTCCCCCTGCAGGATACTCTCGAGCCTGTAGAGCGTCAGCCCGATGCGATGGTCGGTCACCCGGCCCTGGGGAAAATTGTAGGTCCGAATTCGTTCGCTGCGGTCTCCCGATCCGATCTGGCTTTTGCGGGTTTCCGAGCGTTTTTCATTCTGCTCCCGGATCATCTGGTCATACAGACGCGCCCGCAGCACCTTCAAGGCCTTGTTTTTATTTTTCAGCTGGGATTTTTCATCCTGGCAGGTGACCACCAGGCCAGTTGGCAGGTGGGTGATGCGGACCGCCGAATCGGTCGTGTTCACGGATTGCCCGCCCGGGCCGGTGGAACGGTAGACATCCACCTTGAGGTCGCCGGGCTCGATGTGAACCTCGACCTCCTCGGCTTCGGGCAAAACCGCAACGGTAACCGCCGACGTGTGGATCCGCCCCTGGGTCTCGGTGGTGGGCACGCGCTGAACCCGGTGCGTCCCGCTTTCAAATTTAAGGCGGCTGAAGGCGCCATGGCCCTGGATCATGGCAATGACCTCCTTCAGCCCGCCGGCGCCGGCGGCGTGGTGGGTCATCACCTCGATCCGCCATCCCTTGCTCTCCGCGTAGCGGGAGTACATTTTATAGAGGTCTCCGGCAAACAGACCGGCCTCCTCGCCGCCGGTGCCAGCCCGGATTTCAATCAGAACGTTCTTTTCATCGTTGGGGTCTTTGGGCATCAGGAGCTTCTTCAGCTCCGCCTCCAACTCTTCCTTGGCGGTCATCAGCGCGTGGATCTCGTCGCGCGCAAGCTCTTTTATGCCCGGGTCCCCGTCGCGCAGCAGTTCGTTGCTGTCCGCCAATTCTTTAACCGTTTGCCGGTGGAGACGAAAAGCGGCTACGATCTTATTCAGCTCGGCGTGCTCCCGAACAATTTTCTGATAGGCAAGGCGGTCGTTGACGCTCTCGGGGTCACTGAGACGTTTTTCGATCTCCAAAAACCGCTCTTCAACCCCTTTTAATCTGCTGAACATGGCCTTTAAACTACCCTGTTTGACCGGTGCTGTTTAAACCCGATCCGCGTAAGGCGATTTTTTTGTTGCATTTTGCGCCTGCCAGGGCCCAAATTCCGGGCCCGGCGCCTGACTTCAAAAAGCCCAACATGAAAATAGTTGAATGGTCTGAAAAATCAAACCGATTCAACTATTTCAACCTTCCGGTCAGACGGTGGGCGAGATTACTTGTCGTTTTGCTGAAACTTGGCGTACTTTCTGCGGAAACGCTCGATCCGTCCGGCGGTGTCGACCAGCTTCTGCTTTCCGGTGAAGAAAGGGTGGCACTGGGAACAGATTTCAACACTGATATCGGATTTGGTGGAACCGACGGTCATTTCGTTGCCGCAGGCGCAACGAATGACGGTTTCTTTGTAATCGGGATGAATTCCGCTTTTCATGTGATTCAGATCCTCCTCATCTGGCGTTCATCGAGTCCATAAATTGTTTATTATCCTTCGTACCACTCATCTTATCGAGCAAAAATTCAAGGCTGTCAATAGGATTCAATGACGAGAGGAGCTTCCGCAGGATCCAGACCCGGTTGAGCGTTTCCTGGGGGAGCAGCAACTCCTCCTT
>JAABRJ010000004.1 GCA_011390985.1 Desulfobacteraceae bacterium | reverse complement strand
GGACTCGACCAGCTCCATTTCCATGTTGGCGCCCTTGACGATTCGGATCTTGATGGGGCTGCCGCCGGCCGCGACCCGCCCGCAGGCCCACCTGGTCAGCTCCTGCTGAAGACTGTAGGAGTCCGGCAGGTAGGCCTGCAGAACGATGCCGGCGGCGTGCTGCTTGAATTCGGCGCGCTCCAGGGTGCGGGTGAAGGCGGCGGCCGTGATCTCCAGGTCCCGGTACTCCTCCATGTCCAGGTTGACGAACTTGGGCACGCGGCGGCCGTCGCGGTGCTCGTAGAAATGGTCCCGGGCCGCGCGGTAGAGCCGGGCCAGGCGCTCTTCCAGAACCAGGAGGGTATGCTCGAAGGCCAGGGAGGAAATCTGGGAGAAAATCGTCGATATCTTGACCGAAATGTACTCGATATCCGGCCGCTGGAGGTCGATCAGGTAGGTCTCCAGGCGGTAGCGGGCCTCGTCTTCGCCCAGCACCGCCTCACCGAGGTGGTTGATGTTCATCCGCACCCCCGCCTGCCTGCGGCTTTCAAGATGGGGCATGAGCACCTCGGGTTCGCCGGCGATGATCGCGCGGCTGCTGTTCCTGCGCAGTTGCGCAACGATGCGCGGGACCGAAATCCCGGGAAAATGCCGCCCCAGCGCCATGAACAGCCGCACCAGGAAATTTTCCGTCGCGCTGAAAAATGCCGGGATCCCGTAGCCGCGAAAGATGGTGTTGAGCTGGTCGGCCACCCGTGCGGGGCTCTCGGCGCGAAAGCTCTGGTCCATCATCTTGGTCAGGATGACCTTGTCCAGGGGATGCGAGAGCAGGCGGCGCATCTGGTTCTGCAGGCGCTTCTCCTCGCGGGTCAGCAGTTCGTTGGCGCGGTTCTGCCATTTTGCCGCCAGCGCCAGGGCGGCGGTTACGATGGGGTCTTGGGAAGGCGTCTTCATGGCTGGGATGGTCCTCCGGTGATCTGGCTGCAAAACTTGACGGTTCCGCAAAAAGTCCGATTTCTGCGTTGCGCTGAATCTCGAAGTCGCTGCGGCCTCATTTTTGGCCGAGCCGTCAGGCCGCCTGGCCACCCAGATAGGCATTGCGCACTTCCGGATTGCTGAGCAGGGCCTCGGCCGTATCCTCCAGCACGATGCGGCCGACCTCCATGACATACCCGCGATGGGCAAGCTTCAGCGCCGCCCGCGCGTTCTGCTCAACCAGCACGACCGTCACACCGGCGCGGTTGATTTCCCGGATGGTTTCAAAAATCGTCTTCACCAGGATGGGGGCCAGGCCCAAGCTGGGTTCGTCCAGCAGCAGAATCCGGGGGGCGGCCATCAGCGCCCGGCCGATGGCCAGCATCTGCTGCTCGCCGCCGCTGAGGGTGCCGGCCATCTGCTCGCAACGCTCCTGGAGGCGCGGAAAAAGGGTGTAGATCCAGGCGAGCGTCTTCTGGATGCGGCCGGTGTCGGTGGCGGTAAAGGCGCCGAGGGTGAGGTTCTCGTTGACCGTCAGGGTCCCGAAAACCCGCCGGCCTTCGGGCGACTGGGCAATCCCGTGCCTGACGACCTCGTGGGCCTTGAGGGTATGCAGCGGGGCGTTGCGAGAGAGGATGCTGCCCTCGGAGACCTTCACCAACCCGCTGATGGCCATCAGGGTGGTGGATTTGCCGGCCCCGTTGGCGCCCAGGATGGTGACGATTTCGCCCTCGCCGACCCCCAGGCTGATGCCGTGCAGCGCCTCCACGTTGCCGTATTTGACATGCAGGTTCTCGAGTTTCAGCAGCATCACCGGCCCCTCTACTCCTCGTCTGTGCCCAGGTAGGCTTCGATCACCCGGGGGTTTTGCTTGATGGCGGCGGGATCGCCTTCGGCAATCTTGGACCCGTATTCGACCACCACGATCTGCTCGCAGACCTTCATCACCAGACTCATGTCGTGTTCGATCAGCAGAACGGTGACGCCCCGGTCGCGGATGCTGCGAATCAGCTCCACCAGCGCGGCGGTCTCCTGATCGTTCATGCCGCCGGCGGGCTCATCGAGGATGATCAGGCGCGGCTGGGTCGCCAGCGCCCGCGCGATTTCCAGGAGCCGCTGGTTGCCGTAGGAAAGGTTGGCGGCCATCTGGTCGGCCTGTTGGCCCAGCCCCACGAAGCGCAGCTCGCCGAGGGCCAGTTCGAGGGCCTTGCGCTCCTCACGGCGCTGGAAGGGCAGCCGCGCCATGGCCGCCAGGGCGCCGGCGTGCATGCGGCAGTGGCAGCCGGCCAGCACGTTCTCCAGGGCCGAAAGTTTCTGAAAGAGGCGGATGGTCTGAAAGGTGCGGGCAATGCCGAGAGCGACGATCAGATGGGTCGGCAGCTTGATCACGGAGCGCTCTTCGAAGCGGATGTCCCCCTGGTCTGGGCGGTAGTTGCCGGTGATCAGGTTGAAGATCGTCGTCTTGCCGGCCCCGTTGGGCCCGATCAGCCCGACGATCGAACCGCGCTCGACCGTGCAGGAGACGTTGTCCACGGCCTTCAGGCCGCCGAAGGTCTTGGTCACCTTGTCGAGCTGCAACAGGCTCATGGTTTGGCCTCGTCTGCCAGCAGTTCGCCCACCGGGGGATATTTGCGGGGCTGCGGCGGCAGGATCCCTTCGGTCCTGAAGATCATCATGGCCACCATCGCGGCGCCGAAGATCATCATCCGGGCGGTGGCGAACTCTCTGAAGATCTCCGGCAGACCCACCACCAGAAAGGCCCCCAGAATAACGCCGGGAATACTGCCCGACCCGCCCAGCAGCACGATCATGAACAGGACCACCGACTCCCAGAAATTGAAGGATTCCGGCGCGATGATGGTCATTTTGGCCGCATACAGGGTGCCGACCATTCCCGCCCAGAAGGCCCCGATGACGAAAGCCGCCAGCTTGTAGTGGGCCGTGTTGACGCCGCTGCCCTCGGCAGCCACGTCGTCCTCGCGCAGGTAGGTCAGGGCGCGGCCGAAGCGCGAGTTTTCCAGGCGGTGGAAAAGATAGATGGTGACCGCCATGAAGGCCCAGATCAGGTAGAAGAATTCGTGCGGTTGGCGGATTCTGAAGCCGAAGAACTCAGGCCGCGCAATCCCAAAAATGCCGTTGGCCCCACCGGTGATCCCGAAAACGTTGTTGATCAGCGCGATCCGGACAATTTCCACCATGCCGATGGTGACGATCAGCAGATAGTCGCCCCGCAAGTGAATGATGGGGCGGGCCACGATCAGGGCGAAAAACCCGGCCACCAGACCGCTCAGCGGCATCAGCCAGAGCACCGGGATGTGATAGGTGGTGTTCAGGATCGCGGTGGTGTAGGCGCCGATGGCGTAAAAGGCCGCATGGCCCATGTGGAACATGCCCGCGTAACCGAGAATCACGTTGAGGCTCAGCGCCAGGATCGCGTACAGGCCGACGTTGTTGAGCACGTCCACCCAGTAGGCGTTCAGAAAAACGGGCAGCACCACCAGGATGCCGCAGATCAGCACGTAGATGAGAGATCGTCTGGTCTTCATACTTTTTCCGCCACCCGTTCACCGAGAAGACCGGTGGGGCGCACGATCAGGATGAGAATCAGGACACAGAAGGCGATGGCGTCTTTCCAGGCGATCGAAATATAGGCCGCCCCCAGGGCTTCGATAACCCCCAGCAGAATCCCGCCGACCATGGCGCCCGGAATGTTGCCGATACCGCCCAGGATGGCCGCGGTAAAGGCTTTGAGGCCGTATACCCAGCCCATGGTGAAATTGATCTGGCCGTAGTAGAGCCCCACCATCAGCCCGGCCGCCCCGCCCAGCGAGGGGCCGATGAGAAAGACGATCATGATCACCTTGTCGACATCGATGCCCATCAGGCGGGCGGCCCCCTGGTCGATCGCCGCCGCCCGGATGGCGGTGCCGATCTTGGTGCGCTGAATGAAAAGGTAGAGGGCCACCATCAGCAGCACGGATGTCAGCAGCATGAGAATCCGGATCAGGGGGATCTGGAGACCGAAGATATTGACGGCGATCTTGGGCAGAATGTCGTGGGGGTAGACCCGGAAGCGCGCTCCATAGATCAGCATGACCGCGTTCTGGAAGAAGATGGAGGCCCCCAGGGCGGAGACGACGGCCGAAAGCCGGGGGGATTCGCGCAGGGGTCGGTAGGCGATGCGCTCCAGCATGGCCCCGATGATGGCCACCAGGCCCATGACCATCACGGCCAGCAGCAGCACCGCACCGAGCGGCCCCAGCCGATCGGCCAGGCCCAGGGAGGTGAGCAGCGTCAGCCCCAGGTAGGCGCCGATGGTGAAGAGGTCGCCGTGGGCGAAGTTGATCAGCTTCAGGACCCCGTAAACCATCGTGTAGCCGAGGGCGATCAGGGCGTAAATCCCGCCGACAGCCAGACCGTTGGTGAGTTGCTGGAAAAACTGTTCCATTCTGCGTACCGTCGGTTGGGGGTTGACCGGCCCCGCGGCCGGCAGAGCGGCGTGCAGGCGATGCTGCGGGCATGCTGAAAAAGCGGCCGTTGGAAGCAGACGACGGCCCCCCACGGGGGGCGCCGCCGCCGCTTCCAACGGGCATGTCGGGCTTTGAAACCGAAACCGGCTACGGCATCAGCTTGAAGTTGCCCTCGGCATCGACCTCGTAAACGCGATAGAGATCACCGACCCGGTCGCCCTTCTCGTTGAAGGCGATGTTGCCGGTCAGACCGGGGAAATCTTTCAGCTCGTTGTGGAGATAGTCGGCCAGCTTGTCGGGATCGGTGGTTTGGGTGGCCTTGATGGCCTCAGCCACAACCCGGAAACCGTCGCCGGAGAGCACCGCCCAAACGGAGCCGGGGGCGGTGGTGAATTTTTTCTGGTAGCTGGCCAGAAAGTCCTGGGCTTCCTTGGACGGCAGGTCCTGGGCCACCGGCGGGCTGAGGAAAAAGAACCCCTGGGCCGCATCCTTGCCGGCAATCTTGACGAGGTCCGGGTTGTTGGTGGCATCGCCGCCGATGAAGGGCACGTTCCAGTTCATCTCTTTTTTCTGGCGCAGGAAAAGGCCCGCCTCGGGGTAATAGCCGGTGAAGAAGACCACGTCCGGGCCGGCGGCCTTCAGCTTGGTGAGGATGGCGCTGTAATCGCGCTCACCGGGGGTGATGGCCTCGAAAAAAACGATATCGGCGCCTTTCTTGTCCAGCAGCATCTTGGCCTCATCGGCCAGGCCCTTGCTGTAGGTGGTGTTGTCGTGCAGGATGGCGATCTTTTTGAACCCCATCGCTTCCAGGGTGTTGACGGCCACCCGGCCCTGCTCGTCGTCGCGGGGCGAGGTCCTGAAGAAGTATTTCAAGCCCTTTTCCGAGAGGCGGATGGCCGTGGAGCCGTTGGCCACCTGGATGATCTTGGATTCATCGAAGATGTTCTGGGAGGCTTCGGTCACCGAGGAGCCGTAGGTACCGATCACGGCCACGATGCCCTGCGTGGCCAGCCGCTGCGCGGCCAGGGCCGCGGTGCGGGGGTCGCCGCCGTCATCTTCGGTGATGACCTCGATCTTCTGGCCGAGAACCCCGCCGGCCGCGTTGACCTCATCGGCCAGCAGTTCGACGATCTGTTTCATGTCCTG
>JAABRJ010000003.1 GCA_011390985.1 Desulfobacteraceae bacterium | reverse complement strand
GGCCGCAAACGCAGTACCGCCAACAAAACACAAGACAACCGACAACAACAGCGCCTTCTTCATGGAATTTCTCCTTCTCCTTTTAGGGTTAAACCTGTCGAACTTGACCTCACGCAGCGCGGCGGCGCGGAGCAAGGCCGAACCGCCGCGCGACCCAAGATCGTCTGAGGTTGCACGTAACCAACGCAATTCATGACTCTTAACAAACGCGCCGGAAGGTGTCAACGACCCAGTCGGCATCAAATTTTCCGCGTTTTCAGGGGGGGATGGGGTCCGCGCCCAAAAGCCCCTTGACCAATTCCCGCAGCGCGGACTCCAGCGGCCGCCAGCGCGGCTGGAGCGCCCGGCCCGCGTGCCAGGTGAAGTCCACGCAATCGAGGCGCTCGGGCACCACGTGCTGGTGGTTTGCGCCGTAGACCACTTCCGGGTTGTATTCCACGAAAAGCATGCGGCTCGGTTCGATGTGGAAATCCTGGGTCACGCGGGTGGCGATGTGGCTGGTGCAGCTGCGGATCGACATGGGGCTGCCGGGAACGTCCTGGATGACCACGACGATCGGTTTCAGGTGCGCGACCCCGGCCCCCTTGCGGAGGTCAAAAATCCGCAGCCGGCAACGACCGCTGGCCAGGCGCAGCAGCCCGCCCCAGCCCTCCCATTCGAAAATGTCGTCATGGATCTGCATATCGCCCCTCGTGTATGGGTGTCATCTCGATGCGCTTGCCCCGGGAACATAAGCCTCCGCAAACGCCTTTCAACTGCGGGTCAGGGCGCTGTAGATGCGCAGCAGCTTGTCGGGCAGCTCACGCACGTCCGAGATGACGTTGTGGTGGACATTGCCGTAAAGCGCGTCCAGCTTGGGGTCGGCCGCCAGGTTGACGGTAATGGCGTGGGTGTGGATGGCCCGGGAGCGGGCCTCGAAGATGGCGCGGCGCGTATCGGCGATGGCGTAAGCTTTTTTGTAATTGACGTCGTTGGGGAAGCCGTCGCCGAGGATGATCAGCAGCCGCACCCGCGCCGGCACCTGCGCCAGCTGATGGGTGGCATGGCGGATCGCCGCGCCCATGCGGGTGCTGCGCTGGGGGGCCATGGCGTTGATGCGCCGTCGGACCGGCTCGCTCAGCGCCTCGCCGAAGTCCTTGATCCGATAGTAGTCCACCCCCAGCCGGCCGGTGCCCGAAAACCCGGCCACGGCAAAGGCGTCGCCGACCACCGCCAGGGCCTCGCAGAACAGTACGATGGCCTCCTGTTCCACCTCCAGAACCGTGGCCTGGGAGCCGTAGACGGTGTTGGCGGTCGAGCGCGAGAGATCCACCAGGAGCAGCACCGCCACGTCCCGCTGCTGTTTGATGCGCTTGATGTAAAGGCGGTCCGAGGGCATCAGGCCGATTTTGCGGTCGATGGCATAATCCAGCATGGCGCGGTAGTCGAATTCATCGCCTTCCACCCAGCGCCGCAGCAGTTTCAACCCCTCGGGTTTCAGCAGCTCAAACGAATGCCGGATCCGCCGCACCAGGCCGTGGCAGCGCGCCAGGGTGCGACCATAAAAATCCCCCTCCTGGCCCGCAATCGTCCGATCGATCACCCGGGCGTGGTCGTGCAGGTAATCCCCCAGCCCCTCGTCCCATTCCCAGTACCACGCCACCGGCCAGCCGCCCGCATCGGCATCCGCTTCGGGAACCACGGCGCCGTCCAGGATATCGGCAAGGTTCAACCAGGAAAGATCGGTCGGAATGCTTTCTTCGCTTCCCGCCGCCGGCGGGCCAAGGATCAGGCTGCCCAGTTCGTCGGTCGAGAGGTGGCCGTTCTGGGCAGCCAGCCGGGCCGCCACGTCGGATTTGTAGACCCGAACCCCCTTTTCCGCCAGCCGGACCTGGATCTTGCGCGCCATGGCCTCGAAGCGCGCGTGGGTCCTAAAGAAAAGATCGGGGCGCACCCGCCGGCCAAAGGGTGTGCGCAGCCGCGGGGGTCCGTCCGGCGCCTTTTCCCCGGCTTGCGGTTCTGGCGGCAGTCGACCGGCCACAAGCGCATAGGCCGCCAGCACGAGCGCGCCGACGGCCGCCACCGGGGCCTCGGCGTCCACCTCGCGGGCAAACATCTCCGCCAGCCGCTCGACGGCGGCCTCGCCCGCACCGGCTTCCCCGACCCCCAGGGCGATGCGGGCATAGAGTGCGTCCAGCAGCGCACCGCCCGAAGACGCGTGCACCCGGCTCTGGGCCTCGGCCTGCAGCAGCGGAAGCGTCCTGCGGGCCAGACCGGGATAGGCGCCCGCAATGGCCAGGCGAAGACGGCCGTGCTCGAACAGGGTGAAAAGATCCGCCGCCAGTGAAGCGGACGGGAACGCGGCGAAAAACCGCTCCAGGTCCGAAGCGCCGCCGGTGCCTGCCGCCAGGCGCGCCTGCAGCGCATCGAGCAGCGGCGTCTGGGCCGGTCGCTGCGCCAGGCGGTCGCGCAGCTTTTCGAGATCGAAGCCGTAAGTGCCGAATTCGTAGTAGGCCGCCTCCAAACGCGTCAGCGATTTGAAAAGATCCAGATTGGCGGCCTGGCTGCTGAAGCGGCTGATCTCGTCGGGCAGAAAAATGGCCTTGCCGTCCGAGCAGACCAGCGGCGGTTCGGCGCCGCCGACTGCCAGGCGGCCGGCCAGGGCCGAGAG
>JAABRJ010000002.1 GCA_011390985.1 Desulfobacteraceae bacterium | reverse complement strand
GATCCTCGTGCTGGCCCATGAGGTGAACCTCGCGGGCGGAACCCGGAACGGCCGACACCCCGGCCGCCCCCAGGAGGGGATTGATCTTTTCCTTCAGCACGAGGTTCATAATCTTCGCGAAGATGATGCCCGAGGCCGTGGCGATGCTGAAGGCGATCGAGCCCAGAAGGAAGATGCCCAAGGATTTGGCCGTCAGAAAAACATCCCCCTGGGTGCTGCAGCCCACGGTGAGTCCCAGAAAAATGGTGGCCGTATCGATGATCGCGGTGCGGGCGGTGTGCGCCAGTCGATCGGTGACGCCGCACTCCTTCAGGAAATTGCCGAAAAAAAACGTACCGAGCAGCGGTAGCGCCGTGGGCGCCAGAAAACAGCAGAGCAGCACGCCGACCACCGGGAAAATCAGTTTTTCGCGCTTGGAAACCTCGCGCATCTCGGGCATGCGGATCAGGCGCTCCTCGCGGCTGGTCAGCAGCCGCATGATGGGCGGCTGGATTACCGGGATGAGGGCCATGTAGGAATAGGCGGCGATGGCGATCGGCCCGATCAAATGCGGTGCCAGCTTGGCGGTCAGGAAGATCGAGGTCGGGCCGTCCGCGCCCCCGATGATGCCGATCGAGGCCGCCTCAGGGGGTAGAAACCCCAAGGCCAGGGCGCTCAGCAGGGTGAAGAAAATCCCCATCTGGGCGGCCGCACCGAGCATCATCAGGACGGGTCTGGCCAGCAGGGAGCTGAAATCGGTCATGGCCCCCAATCCTAAAAAAACGATCGAGGGGTAAAGCCCGGTGGTCACGCCGAAGTACAGGTAGTGGAGCACGCTGTTGTCTTCGTAGATGCCGATGCCGAAGCCCTTGAAGAAGGGCACGTTGCCCACCAGAATGCCGAACCCGATGGGCACCAGCAGGAAGGGCTCATATTTCTTGGCGACCCCGAGGTAAACGAAGATGCAGCCTACCAGGATCATGATGATGTGGCGGTAGTCGGCGAGCAGATAGCCCGTGTTGAATAAGAATGAAAGAAACAGGTCCATATTGATCCTTTAATCCTAATCTATTGGTTTTCCTGAGGTTCATTCCAAATGAAGTAGCCGTCTCCCTGGGGCATCAGGAAATTGGCCTGGCGAAAGCAGGTGAGGGTCAGATGGGGGTGCGGAAAATCATGGTCCTGGGCCAGGACGTAAAGATCGGTGAGCTGAAAGGGTGTTTCGAGGCTTTCCACCAGAGGGCGGTAGAGGATTGCCATGGCCGGCAGGTTGGAGGGGCACAGGGCCGGTTCGGGGTCGGGCTTTTTCGCGGTGATTTCGGGGAGCGGGTTTTTTTTCTTTGAAGCGTTGTCGAAGTAGCCATTTTTTTTGTCCCAAAAGCCCAGCAGTTTGTGAATTTGGGAGATCACAAAGGCGAGGACCGCCAGCCCCGAAAACACGATCGCGGCGCCGACCACCGCCATGGCCCAGCCGTTATGCGCCGATATTGCTTTCAAGCCGAACAAGTGACACCTCCTTTGGGGTCTGTGAAGGGGGGTGACCAAAATCGCCGTTGAGCGGCCAAAAGCCGCAGATTTTGGCTTATAGCATTCCTAAACCATGCAGATCAAGTCATGAAGTTACCCATAAAAGACCATATCCCGATGCGGGCCTTGACGTGAAGCTGGCATCGCGCTGTGGATGATGGCCAAACCTGGAGGGATCTTCAGGCCGGTGGGACCGACGCCGGTTCGGTTGTGGCCGCCGGCTGGATCCCGGCCATCAGCAGTCCGATCTGCGCCAGGCGGGGGCCGTCCGATGGGGCAAAGATATCCATGATGCGGCCGTCGAACATGACGGCGATGCGGTCCGAAAGGGCCAGGGCTTCGGACAGATCGCCGGTGACCAGCAGCACCCCGGCTTTTTCGCGGGCCCGCAGGAGCAGCTGCCAGACGTCCTCGATGGCGGCGATATCCAGCCCCTGGGTGGGCTGTTCGGCGATGATCAGGCGCGGCCTGCGAAAAAATTCCCGGGCCAAAACCATTTTCTGCAGGTTGCCGCCCGACAGCTGCCGGGCGAGGGCTTTGACGTCGGGCGGCTGGATCCCGAAATCCAGGGCCAGCGCGGCGATTTTGCGCTCTGCGCGGTCTTTCTGCAGCCACGGGCCGCGGGTAAACCCGTTGCGGGTGGTCAGCAGGAAGTTGTCCACCAGATCGAGGTTGCCGCAGGTCGCCAGCCCCTGGCGATCCTCGGGGATATAGCTCAGGGCGCCGGCCCAGACATCGCGCGCAAAGAAGTCTTTCCAGGACTGGCCTAAAATCCGCACCGTCCCCTGCTCGGGGCGCGAAAGCCCGCAGAGGGTTTCCACCAGAGGTTTCTGGCCGTTTCCGGCTACCCCCACGATGCCGAGGATCTCCCCCTGCCGCAGGGTGAAATCGACGTTTTTCAGGTTCCGTCCGGAAAGCCCCGCCACCCGCAGGACCACCTGGCGGTGCGCCACTTCGGTGCGTGAGATCTCCAGCAGGACCTCCCGGCCCACCATCCGGGTGGCGAGTTCGGCGCGCGAGGAAACCGTTTCAGCGGCGAGTTCATCGACGATCCGCCCCTTGCGCAGGATGGCGATTTCATCGGCGACCGCCATCACCTCGTTGAGCTTGTGGCTGATAAAAACGATGGCCTTGTTCTGCCGGGTCATCTGGCGCAGGGCCGTGAAAAGCTGGTTGGTTTCACGAGGGGTCAGAACGGCGGTCGGTTCGTCAAAAATCAGGACCCGGCTCTCGCGCTGCAGGAGCTTGAGGATTTCCACCCGCTGCTTTTCGCCCATGGAGAGCTCCGATACCCGGGCGGCCGGGTCGATTTCAAGGCCGAAGCGCTCCGCCAGCGCCTGCACGCGCGCCTCCAGGGTGCGGGGGGTGCGCCAGAACCCCTGGGACTGGCCCAGGAAGACGTTTTCCGCAACGCTCATCGCCGCAACCAGCATAAAATGCTGGTACACCATGCCGATGCCCGCCCGGATGGCGTCTTTGGCGCCCGCGAAGCGGACCTCCCGGCCGTCCACCCGGATGAGCCCCCGGTCGGGCTGGTAGCGCCCGGCCAGGATGCTCATCAGCGTGCTTTTGCCGGCGCCGTTTTCACCCAGCAGGGCCTTAACGCGACCGCCGCGGATGTCCAGCGAGATGTCGCGGTTGGCCTGCACCGTGCCGAAAGATTTGGAAATCCCTTCCAGGCGGATCATGGGGGGTGCGCCGGCCGGCATCAGGTCACCTGCCGCTTTCCGGCGATGGGTTGCACGAACTGGGATTCGGAATCCCAGGGGAAAAGAATCCAGGTGTCCTGGCTGACCTCGGTGACGAAGGTATCCACCAGCGGCCGGCCGGCCGGTTTGGCATACACCGTTGCAAAGTGGGCTTTGGGCAGCATCTCCCGAACGATTTTGGCGGTGCGGCCGGTATCCACGAGATCATCGACGATCAGCATGCCCTCGCCGTCGCCGGCCACCCCTTTGAGCATTTCGATTTCGCCCTGCTGCTCCTGCCAGGCGTAGCTGGCCACGCAGACGGTGTCCACCAGACGGATGTCCAGTTCGCGGGCGATGATCGCCGCCGGCACCAATCCGCCGCGGGTGACGGCGATGATGCCGTTGAAGAAATCCATGTCCAGCAGCCGCCAGGCCAGGGCCCTGGAGTCGCGGTGCAGCTGTTCCCAGGAGATGGGAAAGGTTCGCCGGTAATGTGGGTTTTGAGACATACGTGCGCCTCCTGAAAACCGGGGGCCCGCCGGGGGCTATTCCCGGGGTTCGATGTTGACTCCCAGCGCGGCAGGCGCTTCCGAGCCCCGGCCGCGCCATGAGGAAAAGACCAGGACCGCGATGGTCAGGCCATAGGGCAGCATCAGCAGCAGGGAGGATGGCAGGGTCGTGCCCATGGCCTGAAGCCGCAACTGAAAGGCCATCACCCCGCCGAAGAGATAGGCGCCTAAAATCGCCCGGCCGGGGCGCCAGAAGGTGAAAATCACCAGGGCGACCGCAATCCAGCCCCTTCCGGCCGAAAGCCCGTTGGTCCACAGGTGGGTGTAGGCCAGCGAGAGGTACGCCCCGCCGAAACCCATCAGCACTCCGCCCACCAGCACGCCGGCCCAGCGATAGGCCAGCACCCGCAGCCCTGCCGCCGCGGCGGCAGCGGGGGTTTCGCCCACCGCGCGCAAGCCAAGCCCCCAGCGGGTGTAGCGCAGAAAGGCCCACATCAGGGGCGCCAGAAGGTATGAGAGGTAGATCAGGGGGTCATGCTGGAAAAAAATCTCGCCCAGCACCGGGATTTCGGACAACAGCGGCAGCGGGAGCTTTTCGAAGCCCACGGTGCGCTGGCCGATGAACGCGGTGCCCCAGAAGCTGGAAAGCCCGGTGCCCAAAATGGTGAGGGCCAGCCCGGAGACCACCTGGTTGCCCTGGAAGACGAGGCAGACCAGCCCGTGCACGGCCGCCAGGAGGGCCCCGCACAGGCCCCCGGCCAAAAGGCCGTAAACCGGCACCCCGGTCGTCTTGGCGACGATAAAGCCGGCCAGGGCCCCGATCAGCATGATGCCCTCAACCCCCAAATTGAGGACCCCCGCGCGCTCGGTGAAAATCTCCCCCAGGGTGGCATAGAGAATCGGCGTGCCGGATTGGACCGCCGCCGCCAGCAGGGCGATGGTGAGCTCAGGCGTCATCCGGCTCCCTCCACCGCAGGCGGTAGTCCTTGAAGAAGTTGCCGGCCAGGACCGTCAGAAGGATCAGGCCCTCCATGATCTGCCCGAAAGCGGCCGGAACCTGGAGGTCCAGCTGCAGGTTTTCGACCCCGACGCGCAGCCCGGCCAGCAGCAGGGCGGCGATGCCGATGTTCAGGGGATTGAGCCGCGCCAGCCAGGCCACGACGATGGCCGTGTAGCCATAGCCGGCCATGATCGTCGGCTGCAGCCGGTGCAGGGAGCCCGAGGCTTCCAGGCAGCCGGCCCATCCGGCCAGGGCGCCGCTGAGCGCCATCACCAGGAGAACCAGGCGGCCGTACGGCAGGCGCGCATAGCGGGCCGCGCGGATATTCTCGCCGCTGGCTTTCAACTCGTACCCCAGCCGGGTGCGGTCCAAAAAGAGGGCGATCGCCGCACCGCACCCCAGGCACACCAGCAGCCCCCAGTTGAGCCGCGTGGCGCCAATGTTTCCCACGATGGCAGCGGCCGGGAATTCGCGCGTCATGGGAAAGCCGAAGCTGCCCGGGTCTTTCCAGGCGCCGTAAACCTTGTACTCCAGGATCAGGATCCCGATGTAGTTGAGCATCAGGGTCACGATGATCTCGTTGACCCGCAGCCCCAGCTTGAGGACCGCCGGAACGAGCCCCCAGAGCCCGCCCGCCAGCGCAGCCGCCAGGAACATCAGCGGCAGAAGGTAGCTGCCGGGAAGCGCCGGGAACGTCAAAGCCGCCCAGCTGGCACCGATGGCGCCCAGCGCAAACTGGCCTTCGGCCCCCAGGTTCCAGATCTGGAGGCGAAAGGCCACCGCCACGCCCAGGGCGCAGAGAAAAATCGGCACGGCTTTGAGCAGACAGTCCTCGAGGGCCCAGCGCGACCCGAAGGCGCCCTCGAACAGCAGGCGGATTCCGATAAAAGCCGGTTTACCCTGGAGAGCCAGCAGCGCTGCGCTGACGGCCAGGGAAAAGGCCAGCGCGCCAAAAAAAACAAGGCAGGCGCCCCAGCCCAGGGGCTCCTGCCGTTTGGTGACCCGCAACCTCATCGTGGGGTATCTCGCATGCAAGCCGCTTCTGGTGACCGCCTGCCGGTGTGGTCGGGAATGCCGTGGCCGGTCGGCGATCGCTATTCGGTGGTGCCGACAACCCCCTGGACAAACCAGTTCATGCCCAGCAGGGCTTCATCCGAAGCGCTTTCGCCGGCAGCGATGCGCAGCGTGCCGGTCTGATCGCTGACCGGCCCTTTAAACACCGTGGCCGTTCCAGCCACGATCTCGGCCTTTTTGGCGAGCACCATGTCCTGAACCGTCCGGGGAACCAAATCGGTCATGGGCGAGAGGGCCACGATGCCTTTCTCCATGCCGTACCAGTCGGACCGGCTCTTCCAGCTCCCGTCGCGGACCTCGTTGGCAATTTGCTCGTAGAAAGGGCCCCAGTTCCAGACCGGCGCCACCAGGTGGGCTTTGGGGGCAAACGCGGTCATGTCGGAATTGTACCCGATGGCGTAGGCCCCCGCCTCCTGGGCCGCTTCCTGGGGCCCGGGGGAATCCTGGTGCTGGGCGATGACGTCGGCGCCCACGTCCAGCAGGCTTTTGGCGGCCTCCTTTTCGGTGGCCGGGTCATACCAGGTCTTGGTCCACACTACCCGCACCTGGACGTCGGGAGCGACCGCCTGGGCGCCCAGGGTAAAGGCGTTGATCCCGCGGATGACTTCCGGAATCGGAAAGGCGGCCACGTAGCCGAGTATCTTTTTCTGGGTCATGGCGCCGGCCACCATCCCCGAGAGATAGCGGGCCTGGTACATGCGGCCGAAATAGTTGCCCATGTTCTGGTGGAGTTTGAAGCCCGAGCAGTGCATGAAAACCGTTTTGGGGAACTGCTTGGCGACCTTCAGCATGGGGTCCATGTAACCGAAACTGGTGGCGAAGATGACATCGAAATTTTTGCGGGCCATGTTGAGGATCACGCGCTCGGCGTCGGCCCCCTCGGGCACCGCTTCCACGTAGGCGGTCTGAACCCCCGGCAGGGCGGCGATGTGCTGCCGGCCGAGGTCATGGGCATACGACCAGCCGGCATCCCCGATGGGGGAGACATACACAAACCCCACCTTGAGCTCTTTTTCCGCAGCCGGCAGGGTGCCGGCCGTCATGAGCGCGATGATCAGCAAAATAGGAAGCCACCTGCGCATTTTTAATCCTCCGTTCGTGTGTTGGGAAAGGTTGCTGATAATATCGGGTTGAGACCTATCGGATAAAAGGGGCCGGTGTCAATCAAAAACCCCGATCCTCGGCGCTTCGGCGTGACAAGGCGCTCGCCAGGGATTATTTAGTAAACTATTACAGGCAACTTTTTGAGGCAACGCCCGATGTGTAAATTTATGGGTCGTGGCTGAATGGGGGATAGATGACCGCCAGCGCTTCAACGCCATACACCATCCAGTGGGTCGAGCGGATATCCGCTATCGACCGGCAGGCCTGGAATTCCCTGGCGCTGCCGCTCGCGGCGCCGATTCTGGAATGGGAATGGCTTCGGCGGATGGAGGAATCCGGCAGTATTGCACCCGCCAGCGGCTGGCAGCCCCGGCATGTGACGGTCTGGTGCGGCGGTCGGCTCGTGGCCGCAGCCCCCCTTTACCTCAAAACCCACAGCGAGGGGGAGTTTGTCTTCGACCACCCCTGGGCTCAGGTGGCGGCGCGCATCGGGGTGGCCTATTACCCCAAGCTGGTGGGCATGAGTCCGGTGACGCCAACCGAGGGGTATCGCTTTCTGACGGCCGCCGGGGAGTCCGAAGAGCGGTTGACAGCCGTCATCTTCGATGCCATTGATCGCTACTGCGACCGATACCGGATCGCCGGGTGCAGCTTTCTCTTTGTGGACCCGGCCTGGCGGCCTTTGGCCGAGCGTGCCGGTTTCGTCGACTGGCGGCACCAGGGCTTCCGCTGGGAAAATCGCGGATTTGGGTCTTTCGAGGACTACCTGGGCGATTTCAACAGCAACCAGCGGCGCAACATCCGGCGCGAACGCCGCGGGCTCGAAAAAGACGGGATCGTCCTGCGGGCGGTCCCCGGCCGGGACGCCCCGCGCTCTTTTTTCCCCCTTATGTACGGACTTTACGCCCACACCAATGACCAGTTCGGCATCTGGGGCTGCAAGTACCTGCTGCCGGCCTTCTTCGAGGGCCTCTACGAGGATTATCGCCATCGCCTGGTCTTCATGGCGGCCTATGACCGCCGTGCGCCCGCTGAGCCGGTGGCCCTTTCGCTGCTTCTGAGGAAGGGCGAGCGCCTCTACGGGCGCTACTGGGGCAGTTTTCGCCGGATCCACGCGCTGCATTTCAACGTCTGCTACTATGGGCCGATTGCGTGGGCGATCCAAAACGGGATCCGCTACTTCGACCCCGGGATGGGCGGGACCCACAAAATCCGCCGCGGTTTCCGGTCGCTGCCCAACTTCAGCCTGCACCGGTTTTACGACCCCCGCATGGCGCATATCCTGCGGACCAACATCGATCGCATCAATGCGGCCGAGCAGGAACATATCGAAGCGCTGAACGCCGCGCTGC
>JAABRJ010000001.1 GCA_011390985.1 Desulfobacteraceae bacterium | reverse complement strand
CGGTCAGCCATGTCCATCAGAACCCTTTCGCGGGCCTTGTCGATGCCGAGGGCTTTGCGCTTCTTGTCGATATGGGCGATCATTTTGCGGGCATGCAGGATCGGGTCGACTTCCAGGTCCCACATCCCGCCATACATCTTCTCGAATTCCTCGAAAAGGTACTTCTGGAACTTGGGCGCCCCGGTCACCGGCAGGGTCACGCCGAAGACCGTGTAGACGCCGGAGGCGACGAAATAGTGCCCGATGCTGATGGCTTTCTCGCTCATCCACTCGGGCGCGCTGCCGGCCGCCGGCAGATCGCAGATGTCGTTGCCCAGCCCGCCGGCCTTGACCACCTCGGCGGCCGCCAGCAGGATGCGGCTGTTGTCGACGCAGGAGCCCATGTGCAGGACCGGCGGAATGCCGACGGTTTCACAGACCTCCGCCAGGCCGGGGCCGCAGAAGACGCCGGCGGTTTCCGGGGTCAGCAGCCCTTCCATGGCGCAGGCGATGCCGTTGCAGCCGGTGGTCAGCACGATGACGTCATTCTTGATGAGCTCCTTGACGACTTCGATGTGCCCCTCGTTATGGCGGGTACGGGCGTTGTTACAGCCGACGACGCCCGCAATGCCCCGGATGCGGCCGTTGATGATGTTGTCGTTGAGGGTGTAGTAGGAGCCGCGGAAGGTGCCGCCCAGGTGATACTGGATCGATTCCACCCCGAAGCCGGCGATCTGGGTCGCCTTCTGTTTGGGAATCATCACCTCGGAGCCGCGGTTTTGAAAGTTATCGATGGCGATCTTGATGATCTTCTTGGCGTCATCCATGGCGTAGTGCTCATCGAATTCGATGTGCATCACGTTGTCCTGCTCCATGCGGGCGATCGGGTGGGTGGTGATCACCTTGGTGTGGAAGCACTTGGCGACATTGGCGATGTTCTGGAAAATGCACTGGATGTCCACCACCATGGCGTCCACCGCCCCGGTAACGATGGCCAACTCCTGCTGCAGGAAGGTGCCGCACAGCGGCACGCCGTGGCGCTGCAGGATTTCGTTGGCGGTGCAGCAGATCCCGCTCAGCTGGATGCCCTTGGCGCCCTTGGACTTGGCGTAATCGATCATCTCCGGGGTCTGGGCGGCGGTAACGATCATCTCCGAGAGCACCGGTTCATGCCCGTGGATGACGATGTTGACGTGGTCCTCTTTCAGGACCCCCAGGTTGGCCTCGGACTGCAGGGGGTACGGGGTGCCGAAGAGCACGTCCTGGAGGTCGGTGGCCAGCATCGAGCCGCCCCAGCCGTCCGCCAGCGCTGCGCGGGTGCCCTGCTTCATCAGATTTTTGTAGTCCTGATCGACCCCCATGTGGGTGCGGTGCATGATCTCGACGATCTCGCGGTCGATGTTGCGGGGCAGCACCCCGAACTTTTTCCATTTTTCGTAGAGGGCCTCGGGGGCGCGCTTGAGGTAGAGCACCTCTCCCTCGGGTTTGCCCCACTCGCCCATGGCGACCTCGGCCACCTCCACGGCGATCTCGTCGATGTCGCGGTCAAGCTCCTGGCCGTCGACCGTCACCTTGGTGGCGACTCCCAGCCAGGGGGCGATTTCCAGCAGCTTGTTGGTGTCTTTAATATGGTAGTCGTCGGTCTGCTTATTGGCGGCAGACTTGAAGACCTCGGCCACGCAGCGGCCGTGGTCGGAGTGCGCCGCGGCCCCGCCGGCGATCATGCGGATGAAGTTGCGCGCGGCGATGGTATTGGGGGTCGCCCCGCAAAGCCCTTTGCGCTCGTCGCTGCTTTCGTCGTAGTCTTTGGGCAGCGGCAGCCGACAGGGCCCCATGCCGCAGTTCTTGCAGCAAATCCCCTGCGTACCGATATTGCAGGCCTTCATGGCGGCGGCGCGGTCAAAAACCGTGTCGATGCCGAGCGCCTGGGCGCGGCGCAGCATTACCTGGGTAGCGGTGTCGATAGTGGCCCCAACGGGATCCGCAAGTTTGTCCTTTTTGGCGGTCTTGAGTTCTTTTGCGGCTTTCACGACTTCTTCTGCCATTTTTCGGTTCCTCCTCGAGGTTGTATACACTTCGGTGCTTCGTAAACGGCATCTTCAAATGGCGTCAGGCTGCCTTCAGGAAGCCTGGCGTCGGTGAATCCACTGCAGTTTGTCGATGACCTTGTCGATGCTGGGTTTCTGGACTTCGGCGGGGGTCATCTTGGTTTCGCCGGCTGCGGCTTTGGCCGCACCGTGGGCGCCGCCTTGGGCCATCCGGGCCTCGCGTTCTTTGGCCCGCTTGGCGCGGATCTCGTCCATTTCGGCCTCGACCTTGGCCTTTTCGGCCGCGGCGGCTTGGGCTTCGGCATCGGCTTTGGCCCTGGCGTCGGCGTCGGCTTTGGCCTTGGCAGCCGCTTCGGCCTTGACCTTGGCGTCGGCGTCGGCTTTGGCCTTGGCTTCGGCATCGACCTTGGCCTGGGCTTCCGCCGCCGCTTTGGCCTTGGCTTCGGCTTGCGGGTCGACCTTGGCCTCTTCCTTCACGGCCGCAGGCTTGGCCGCGGCGGCCGGGGCCGGCGCGGCTTTGGCTGCGGGCGCGGCTTTGGCTGCGGGTGCGGCTTTGGCTGCCGGGGCGGCGGCCTTGGCTGCGGGTGCGGCTTTGGCTGCGGGTGCGGCCTTGGCTGCGGCCGGGGCGCCTTTTTTCTTTTCTTCCGCGATGGTCAGGTCCGGTTCCGGGGCAAGCGCGGCCAGATCGATGTCGACATCATCCAGCCGTTTGACGATGGGGGCGACCTCGGCGGCGGAGCCGCCGGCCAGCGCCAGGTCGATGAAGGAGCGCACCAGCCGGGCGGATTCGGGATGGCGCATGATGAGCACGTCCGAGCCGGCCAGCAGGTAGGTCACGGCCCCCACGGCCTCCATCATGATGGCGCGTTTTTCGGGATCGCCCAGGATCGGCGCCTCATCCACGCCCAGTTTGGCCTCTTTGCACTTCCAGACCTCGTTGCCCAGGTTGTTGATCATCGGGAACTGCAGCTTGTCGTCCCCCTGGTTCAGGGCGGCCATGCGCAGGCGCTCCATCACGGAATAGCTGTATTCCATACCGTAGCCGAGACCGCCGGTGGTGGGGTCGACGATCACGCGGTTCATCGGAACACCGAGGTTTTCCAGCAGGATGTTGACCTGTTTGGCGAGGTTGACGTCGATCGGGGACGAGGAGATGATGACGTGGCCGTAGGCCATGGCAACGGCCCCGATGCCCTTGTGGTTGGCATCTTCCACCGGACCGATCACGAGGCTATGATCCTTGCATTCCTCGGCCACTTTTTTGAATACCGCCTCGTCTTTCTTGACATTGGCGGTCCCCCAGACAATCAGGGGCACGTTGATCGCGTCGGCGACTTTCTTGACGGTTTGGGCGGCTGTTTCGGGGCTGGCGTCGCTGCTGTTGGGGTCCGTGCTTTTCAGCTGCAGCACGATCAGGTCGGCTCCGTAGGAGTCGACGCATTTTTTGGCCCACGCCGCAGGATCCGAAACGACATCCTCGAAGGGTTTGAGCGCGGCTGCGGGCCAATCATCGGGTGTGATGTCCCAGACCTCCATCGCGATTTTGGGCTTGCAGGGCATCTTCCCCTCGAACTGGTAGAAGGGGTAGCATGTTTCCCCACCGACAGTGACCGCCTTGCCGCCACTGCCCAAGGTGATCTCCTTTATGCTCCCGGAATAAGATTCTTTGAAAAATTCGAAGCCCAATGTAACCTCCTTATGGAAAAAGTTTGTCAGTAAGATCCGATTACCCAACTCCCAACCTTGCGGCCGACCGGAAGTCATCCGGGACCTGGACTACTGTGTCGCGACGCCTCCTTTCCAAATCTGGCTGTGATTCTGGTCATCGCCATATTCACCCGGAAGCTTCGACTCCAGGGTGCAGTTTACACCGTAAACCGGGCGGGCGCTGGCGCCCCGCCGCGCTCCGGTTAAAATGACTTACATCACGACCGCATCCATGCGTTACAATTTACCGAATATTTTGACTTATATTACGAGGTTTGGTTTGTCAAGAGAGGAGTGGCCCGGGTACCTTTTTTTTGAGAAATAACCAATAACCCCCGCCCACCCGTTACACTTCGGCGTCCGGACGGACCGGTCGACACGTCTTTACGGCCCGCCCCGGGACCGCCCTCAGGGCGTCGGGTGCCGGCGCGCCGCCATCCGCGCCATGACCTTGGGAAACAGGTTGGTATCGGTGTGGGGCAGGAAAAGCGCCGCCACGTAATGGTCCATAAAGGAGGCGGTTTCCGAAAGCTCGAAATTGGTCATCATCCGGGTGACCGCCGTCACTTCCCGCCGGATGTGGTTGGTGAGCGAACTCATGCGCGCCCCCAGAAGCGAGCTGTTGCCGACGAAGGTCACCCTGTCCAGCTCGATTTCGGGCAGCAGCCCGATCATCATGGCCTTTTCCAGGTCCACATAGCTGCCGAAGCCGCCGGCCAGGATGATCCGTTCCAGATTTTCGATGCCCAGCCCGACCTCGTCCAGCAGGGTCATACAGCCGCTGTAGAGCGCACCTTTGGCGCGGATCAGGTTGTCGATGTCGATTTCGGTGAGCACCACGTCGCGGCCGATCTGGGTGACCTCCGCGCGGGCGAGCACGTATTCCCAGATGCCCTCGGTTTCGCGCACCCGATCGGTGGGGAGATCGCGGTTGAACTTGCCCAGGTTGTCGATGACGCCCGCCTCGAAGAGCGCGGCGACGATATTGATCAGGCCGGAGCCGCAGATCCCCCGGACGCCGACGTTGCCGACGGTGATGTTCATCGGCTCCAGGGTCAGCGGGTCGAGGGAGAAGTCCTCGATGGCGCCCTTTTCGGCGCGCATGCCGAACTTGATCCCGCCGCCCTCGAAGGCCGGCCCGGCCGAGCAGGCGGCGCAGGCCATCCAGTCCTTGTTGCCGATGACGATCTCGGCGTTGGTGCCGATGTCCATGAAGAGGGTCAGCTCCTCGTGGCGATACATGCCCGAGCCCATGACACCGGCCACGATATCACCGCCGACATAGCTGGAAACCTGGGGATAGAAGAGCGCCATGACATGCTCGCCGAGGGCCAGCCCCAGATCCACCGCGCGGATCGGGGGATAGAGGGTGGAGGCCGGCACATACGGCGAACGCCGGATGTAGCGCGGGTTGATGCCGCAGAAGAGCTGGGTCATGGTGGTGTTGCCGGCCAGGGTGATGTGGGTGATGTTGTCGCGGTCGATGGCCGCTTTGCGGACGATCCGGTCGATGATCTGGTTGGTGGTTTTCAAGACGGCCGACTGGAGTTTGGCCATGCCGTTTTTTTCAGAAAAAACGATCCGGCTGATGACATCCTCGCCGTAGCTGATCTGGCTGTTGAAATCCCCTTGCTGGGCCAGCACCTCGCCGGAGTTGAGGTCCAGCAACTGACCGAAGACGGTGGTGGTGCCGATGTCGACGGCCACGGCATACGAACGGTCGGTGGTGTCACCCGGCTGGATGTCGATGATCCGGTTTTTGCCGTCCGGGCGCACCGGCCGGGCGATGGTCGCGGTGACCCGAAAGCCGTCGGCGCGCAGGACATCCGGAATCTTGCGCAGCACCGGCAGGTCCACCTCCAGGCGGTGATCGCCGAAGTTGGCGTGCAGAAAGCTGATCAGACGGCTGACGTCGGGCAGGTTGTCCTGGGCGGTGGGTTCCGGCAGGGCCAGGTAGCGCTTTTCAACGGGCGGCATGAAAAGCCCCTGCTCCTTGAGGTCGTTGAAGTTCATCTGGCGGATGCGCGCGGTGCGCCGCTCGCCGAAGGTTTTGTTCAACACGCTGGCGTCAACGGCCGATTCGGTCGGAATGCGCACGACGACATCGCTGAGAATCCGGGTCTGGCAGGCCAGACGGACGCCGGCGGCGATGTCCGCCTGGCTGAGCTTTTCGCTGATGCCCCCCTCGACCTCGCCGCTTTCGATGACGACGCGGCATTTTCCGCAGACCCCCTGGCCGCCGCAGGAGGCGTTGACGTGCACCCCGGCCGCCATCGCGGCCCGGATCAACGGCTCGTCCGCATCCAGGGAAACCTTGATATTGTATGGCAGAAAGGTGACTGTGAAGCTGCTCATCTCAGATCTAACCTCGCTTGGCAAAAGGGTTCCACTGGGCGGCTGCATCGGCGCAAGGGTTTGCGCGGAAGTCCGTCAGCCCCCGCATTCAGGCGCCGGCCTTGCCCGCACTGACCGGGGTGTCGAACTTGCAGCTGAGGGCAAGCATGTCGCCGTCGAAAATCGTTTTGATTTTGTAAGGCAGCTGGTTGAACAGCCGGATCATCCCCTGGTTCTGGGGTGAGGTGTAGGCCATCAGCCCGGAGATGCCGTTTTCGCGCGCCGCCTCGGCAAGCTTCCGGATCAGGATGCGACCCAGCCCCTTGCCCTGGTATTCGCCGCTGACCGAAAAGGCCACCTCGGCCATGTTGGATGCCGGATCCAGCAGGTACTCGCCCACGGCAACGACCTTGCCGAAGCCGAATTCACCCACCAGGGCCAAGATGGCCAGATCGTTGACGTAGTCGATGGCGTACATGCTTTCCACATCGCCGCGCAGAAAACTGGTTTTCTCGTGAAAGAAGCGTGAGACCACATCGGCCTTATCGAGGGTGTAGAAATGCTCCTGAATCCGGCGTTCGTCCACGGGCTTGGAGGGCCGGATGGTGATCTCCTCGCCATCCACTTCGATGATTTCCTCCAGCTTGACGGGATAAATGCCGTGGACCGACTCTTTCAGGGTGCGCTCGGCCCCCAGCAGCCCCATTTCCTTGGCCTGGCTGAAGAGCTCCTCGCGAAAATCGGGGTGGGCGATGCTGATCATCGCCATGGCACGCTCCTGCAGGCTTTTTCCAAAAAGATTGACCGCACCGTATTCGGTCACGACATAGTGCACGTCGCCGCGCGGGACCACCACGGCGGAGTCACCTAAAACCGGAACGATCCGGCTTTTGGTTCCCTGCTCAGCCGTTGCGGGCAGCATCAGGATGGCCTTGCCGCCTTCGGACTGCGCCGCCCCGCGCATGAAGTCGACCATCCCCGTGACGCCCGAAAAATGGTTGAACGGCAGGGCGTCGGCGGCCACCTGGCCGGTGAGATCCATGGCCATGGCCACATTCATGGAGACCATTTTGTTGTGACGCGAAATGATATTGGGATCGTTGACGTAATCGGAGGGATAGAACTCGATGGAGGGGTTGTCATCCAGAAATTCGTATAGGTTCTGGGTACCAATGGCGCTGCTGGCCACCAGTTTGCCGTCGTTGAAACCTTTTTTGCGGTTGGTGATGACCCCTTCGGATACCAGCCGCATCATACCGTCGGTGATATACTGGGTGTGGATCCCCAGATCGTTTTTGTCCGAAAGGGCCAGCAGGGTGGCCTGGGGGGTGGCGCCCAGGCTGATTTCAATGGTGGAGCCGTCCTCGATCAGGCGGGCGATCAGGCGTCCGATGGTGTTGGCCGAATCCATGTCGGGCATCCGCCCGATGGTCAGCACGTCCTCGTCGTGCTCCACGATGACGTCGACGTCGTTGACGTGAATAAAGCTGCGCCCCAGGATGCGGGGCATGCGGCTGTTGACCTGGGCGATCACCAGGTCCGCCGAAAGGGCGGCTGCCAGGGTGATGTCCACCGATACGCCCAGGCTCATCCAGCCGAAATCGTCCGGCGCGCTCACCTGCACGAGCGCGACGTGGATCGGCAGCCGGCGGCTTTTGAAGAGCCGCGGGATCGCCGAGAGGTTTATGGGCGTGATGAAGCGTTTGTTCTGAGCAATGTGTTTGGCGCTCGCAGAACCCAGGTAAAAAGAGCGGATGTTGAGGTTCTGGCACTGGGTCTTGTCGGCGATCAGGGTCAGGGGCGAGCTTTCCAGGGTCAGCAGGCGGACGATTTCCAGATCGGTAAAACAGTTGGAAACCACCGAAAGCGCCCTGACCAGGTACTGCGGCTCGCCGCAGGAGGACCCGATAAACACCCGCTTGCCGGGCCGAATCAAGCCGATAGCCTCCTGGGCGGACCGTCTTTTCTCGACGTAACTGTCCGCCCAATATCCTAAGTTTGCCATTCCGATCCCCTTTCGGTGGAAGTGGTTCCGATTTACCCGCGTGCCCGGGTGCCCCTGGAGGTCGCCGCCGTTACCGGGCGCGGCCGCCGGAGGTTCAGGCATTTACGCTGCAGCCTTATCAAGTTTCACCCCGGCAAACAAGCCTTTTCGGTTAAAACGGCCCCAGTTT
>JAABRJ010000014.1 GCA_011390985.1 Desulfobacteraceae bacterium | reverse complement strand
GGTAGGCGGTGTAGCCGACGTAGCAGGCCAGCAGGCCCGCGCCTTCGAAGCGGTTGATGCGTCCGGGCCGCCCCCGGAACCCATAGCCGATAAGAAAGAGCGAGATAGTGAGCCCTGCCATGACCAGCATATCGCGGGAGAACACCTCCGGCTCCAAGGGTATGGGGTGAATTGCCCCGGCGATCCCGACCACGGCCAGGGTGTTGAAAAGGTTGGAGCCGAGCACATTGCCCATGGCGATGTCGTGCTCGCCTTTGCGCGCGGCAGCGACCGACGAGGCCAGCTCCGGCAGCGAAGTGCCCAGCGCCACAACGGTCAAGCCGATAATCAGATCGCTGACCCCGAAACCGTGCGCGATCTCAACCGCCCCCCAGACCAGGAGGCGGGAGCTTGCGAGCAGCAGAAGCAGGCCGATGAGCAGCAGCGTGATCGCTTTCCTGAGCGGCATGGGGTGAACTTCCAATTCCTGCGCCATTTCGCTGCCCAGCGCATCCGGCTTTTGACGCAGGCCTTGCCAGATGGTCCAGCCCATCAGTCCGCCGAAAACGCCCAGCAGCACCAGGGAATCGATCCGGGTGACGTCGCCATCCCAGATCTGATAGGCCGCCAGGGCCGTAACGGCCGAGAGTATCGGCAATTCCTGGCGCAGCACCTGCGAATGGACCGCGATAGGGCTGATCACGGCCGTCACCCCCAGGATCAGGGCGATATTCGTAATGTTCGAGCCGTAGGCGTTGCCGACCGCGATGCCCGGTTTTCCCTGTAAGGCCGCGAACGCTGAAACCACCATTTCGGGTGCGGATGTGCCGAAGCCCACGATTACCATCCCGATCAGCAGCGGCGGCATCCCAAAATGGCGTGCACTGGCGGCTGAGCCGTCCACAAAAAGGTCGGCGCTCCAGACGAGAAGCGCCAGGCCAAAGATGAGCGCAAGAAAAGCGGGTATCATAAAACGCCCATATCCGTTTTGAGGGTGTCCGGGGTGAAGGTCAAAATGGCGCGCCGATCGTTGCGCCGACTGCCGCGGGTATATCGGCAGCCTTTTGACCGAATATACCATACCAGCTGCCGTGGGTTATGTCAGGATTAAATAATGGCGCGGACTGCAGTGGCGGGGTACGGCAGGGCGGTGACGGCAGGGTCCCCATCGTTTTTTGGGAACCGTGTTCGGGAGGAAATCACGGTGTCCTTGGGCGGCTTTTCGGCCACCTCGATTTATTACCCGGGGCTTTCCGGCCCCGGCTATCCGGCCACGCCGGTGTCAAGGAGCCGGACGAGGTTGGCGTTCTCCTTCTTCAGGGGTAGAAGACAGTTAAAGGCCACCAGAATCGGGCCGTCGAAGGATTCAAACTCCGTGTTCTGATACCACCACGATCCCCCGTAGCTGCCGACGAAATGGTCATAGGGCTTAAAGGCCGGGTAGCAGTTGGCCGGCAGCATTTCACCGGGGGTGTAAGCATCGGCCCGGCTGCCGACGGACGTCACACACTCAGCGCCCGCCTCCCCAGACAAGGCTTCAACGCCCCGCCGGTCCGCGACCGGCGTTCAAACAAACCCCTGCTCCCTATGCTTTGCGGCGATCGTGGCGGCCAGGGCGCGCAAGGCCGCCAGGGTTTCGGCCTGCGGCAGCCCTTTGCACACGACGGGTGTCAGCACCTCCACCTTGAGATTGGGGATCATCCCCGCCAGGGTTTCCACGGTCCTGCCGCCCCATCCGTAAGAACCGACAATCGAGAGGAACTTCACCCTGGGGCGCAGGGCATTGGCCAAAAAGGCGGCGTAGGCGGCCAGCGGATGCGGCCCGGCCAGGACCGTGGGGGTGCCCACGACCAGCGTGGCGGCATCCACCAGGGCCATGGCCAGTTTGCCGATATCGGTCACCACCAGGTTGAACGGCTCCACCCGCACCCCGTTGTCCACCAGCGCCGCAAGAAGATGATCCACCATCTGCCGGGTGCTGGCGTGCATCGAAACATACGGCAGAACGACCAGGTTGCGGGGCGGCCCGAGCACCCACTCGCGGTAGGCCGCCAGAATCCAGGACGGACGGTCATAGATCTGGCCGTGGCTCGGGGCGATGGTCTGAATGGGGAGGTCCTTGAGTTTCTCGATGTTCTTTTCGATCACGTTCCGAAAGGGCATCATGATTTCGGCGAAGTAACGTTTGGCCGCCTCGTGCACACGCCCCTGATCGGTCACGAAAAGGTCGGTGGTGGCGATATGGGAACCATAGAAATCGCAGCTGAAAAGGATCCGATCCTCTTCGAGGTAGGTTACCATCGTCTCCGGCCAGTGCACCCAGGGGGTGTGGATGAACCTGAGGGTCTTGTCGCCGAGGGATAGTGTTTCCCCGTCGGCCACGGTCACGATGAGGTCTTCGGGGAGTTTGAGCAGATCGACGAGCATGCCCTTGGCCTTGGGGGTGCAGACGACCTTGGCCCCGTGGTATTTTTGCAACACCAGGGGGATGGTGCCGGAATGGTCCTGCTCGGCATGCTGTGAAACGATGAAGTCGATTTTGGGCACCCCCTCCAGCTGCGCCATCAAACTATCGACCATGGCGGGGTCGACCGTGTCCAGCAGGGCGGTCTTGTCGCGGCCCGCGATCAGGTAGGCGTTGTAGGTGGTGCCGTCGGGAAGCGGGATGAGGGAGTCGAACAGGCGCCGGTCCCAATCCACGGCGCCCAGCCAGTAAACCTTTTCAGTGATCTTTCTCTTTTGCATGGCGGTATCTCCTGTTCTTCCAGCAGGTGGCGGCAAATCGGGAGCAGCCAAGCAATCAAGGCTGCTATGAAAATTTATAACCTTCGAAACACGAAACCTCTTCAATCCTTACCAAATGCCAGCGCCCTATGGCAACTCGTAGTAAATTCCGGCCGTCCTTTTCAACTTTCCGGTCTTTACGAGAACCAGGATTTCATAGCGCCCGGCGTGCGGCATGTTGAAATAGGCGTCATAGCTGTTCATCGAGCCTTCAAATTTGAGGCCCTTGATCTGGTCTTGGCCCTGGGGGTCGACCACCTTCAGGCTGACGGCAGCGTCGCTGATCGGCTTTTGGGTCGTTTGATCGGTCAGCACCACCGACACGTTGTGGGTGCTGCCGGCCTCGATGTCGTCCTGCATGTTCATGTCCTGCAGCATCTTGCGATGTTCGGCGTTGGCCATGATCTGGAAGGTGACCTTGAGGCCCTCGACCAGCACCTCGCGGGTGTCCATCTGCATGCCGCCCCCGCCCGATCGGTGGTCGTGTTGCGCCCATGCAAGACCGGGAGCCAGCCATACAACCCCGACAAGGGCAAGGGCCAGCCAGTGGTTTTTTTTGATATGGTTATTTTTCATGTGCAATCCTCCTGTCATGCGGTCGGGAGCACTTCAATTTGCACCCCGGTTAATGATTTGGCTTTGACGACGTCAACCGTCCGCGCCTGAGCGCGCGCTCCTTGACGATGGCGAAGATCACGGGGGTGATGATGAGCACATGGACGGTCGAGGTGATAACGCCCCCGATGATGGGGGCGGCGATCGGCTTCATGACATCCGCGCCCACGCCGGCCGACCACATGATCGGGGTGAGCCCGATCAGGGTGGTGCCGACCGTCATGATTTTCGGCCGCAGGCGCAGCACCGAGCCTTCGACGGTGGCGTCAAAAATATCCTGAGCGTTGACCGGCCCCCGCTGCAGGCGGCGGTCTAAAGCTTCGTGCAGATAGATGATCATCACGATGCCGGTTTCCACGGCGATCCCGTACAAGGCGATGTAGCCGACCCAGACGGCCACGCTGAAATTGTAACCCAGCATGTACTGCAGGATCACCCCGCCGGTCATGGCATACAGCACGGCGACCATCAGGATGATCGACTCGGGTATGGAGCGCAGCGCCATCACGAGCAGGATGAAGATCACGAAGAACACCACCGGCAGCAGGACCTTCAGCCGCTCCCGGGCACGCAGCTGGAATTCGTACTGGCCGCTCCACGAGATAAAATAGCCGGTTGGAAGCGTCAGCTTCTCCTGAACCGCCCGCTTGGCCGCTTCCACATAGCCGCCGATGTCCCTGGCGGCAACGTCGATGAACACGTAGCCGGCGAGCATCGCATCCTCGTCGCGGATCATGGCGGGCCCCGTGGTCAGCCGGATGTCGGCCAACTGGGCCAGGGGGATATGGGCCATGCCGGTACCGAGACCACCGCCCCGCCCCATCCGGGCGTCCGCGTCCATGCGCGCCGGCACCAAAATGCGCTTGAGCTTTTCGAGGTCGTCGCGCAGCTCCCGGGGGTAGCGCACGTTGACGGGGTAGCGCTCGCGGCCTTCAACGGTACGGGTGATGTTCATGCCGCCGATCGCCGATTGGATCACCTCCTGGACCTCGCCCACGGTGAGGCCGTAACGCGCGATGGCATCGCGCCGGATGTCGATGTCGACGAAGAACCCCCCGGCCACCCGCTCGGCAAAGACGCTGCGCGTGCCCGCCACGTCCTTCAGGATGCCTTCGATCCGGATGCCGATGTCCTGGATGGTGGTCAGATCGGGGCCGAAGACCTTGATCCCGACCGGGGTGCGGATGCCGGTGCTGAGCATGTCGATCCGGGCGCGGATCGGCATCGTCCAGGCATTCTGCAGCCCGGGGAACTGCATCTTGGCATCCATTTCTGCGACCAGTTCGTCGTAGCTGAGAGTGCGTTCGGCGCCCAGAATCGCTGCGGCGGCGGGACGCAACCATTCCGGCAGACCGCTGTAGTCTTTTTCGACCCTGCGCCACGCGCTTTGCGGTTTGAGCTGCACCGTGGTTTCCATCATGGTGAAGGGCGCCGGGTCGGTGGCGGTTTCCGCCCGCCCGGCCTTGCCGAAGACCGTTTCGACCTCGGGGAAGCTTTTCAAAACCCTGTCCTGGATGGCCAGCAGCCGGCCGGCCTCGGTGACGGAGATCCCGGGGCTGGTCACCGGCATGTAGAAAATGGTCCCCTCGTAGAGCGGCGGCATGAACTCGCTGCCGATTCGCAGCCCCAGCAGGACACTGAGCGGGACCAGCAGAAAGCTGATGAAGAGCGCGGTCTTCTTGAAGCGTAGGACCAAGCGGATAACCGGCTCGTAGAGCCATTTGAGAAAGCGCGACACGGGGTTGGCGCTTTCCGGCTTGAGGCCCCGGCCCTTGAGAAAAACCGTCATCAGCGCCGGCACCAGGGTGATGGCGAGGATCGACGAGGCTGCCATCGCAAAGGTCTTGGTGAATGCCAGCGGCCGGAAGAGCCGGCCCTCCTGGGCCTCCAGCAGAAAGACGGGCACAAAGGAGACGATGATGATGATCAGGGCGAAGAAGATCCCCCGGCCCACCTGCTGACAGGCCCGGATCACGGTCGCGACGCTGTCGCGGCGGTCTTCTGGCGTACCTTCGGACAGGTGGCGATGGCCGTTTTCGACCATGACGATCGCGGCGTCCACCAGAACGCCAATGGAGAGCGCAATGCCGCCAAGGGACATGATGTTGGAGGTCATCCGCATGAAGTACATGGGAATGAAGGCGATCACCACGGCGATCGGCAGCGTCAGGATCGGCACCAGCGCGGACCGGAAATGCAGCAGGAAAACGATCACCACCAGGCTGACCACGGCGATTTCTTCGATCAGGGTGCTCTTCAGGTTTTCGATGGACAGGCGGATCAGCTCGGAACGGTCGTAGGTGGGGACGAGTTTGACGCCCTCCGGCAGCCCCGGAGCGATCTCCCGGATCTTGGCCTTGACGGCATTGATCACGTTCAGGGCGTTCTCGCCGTGGCGCATCACCACGATTCCGCCGGCCACCTCGCCCCGGCCGTCCAGCTCCACGATTCCGCGGCGGATGTCGGGCCCGAGAGCCACGTCGGCGATCTCGCGCAGCAGCACCGGGGTCCCGCCGCGGCTGCCGACCACGACCGCGGCGATGTCCGCCGGCGACTTGATGTAGCCCCGGCCGCGCACCATGTATTCCCGCCCGGCCATCTCGATCAGGCGGCCCTCGACGTCGTTGTTGGACATCTTGATGCGGTCCATCACCTCGCGGATCGAAAGCCCGTAGGCCGACAGGCGGTTGGGGTCGATGTTGACCTGGTACTGTTTGACGAAACCGCCGACGCTGGCCACCTCGGCCACGCCCGGAACGCTGGCCAGGGCGTAGCGGATGTACCAGTCCTGAAGGGTGCGCAGGAAGGCGAGGTCATGGGCGCCGCTTTCATCCACCAGGGCGTAGGTGAACACCCAACCCACGCCGCTGGCATCGGGCCCCAGCACCGGGGCGGCGCCCTCGGGCAGCCGCCCCGACAGCTGCTGCAGGTACTCCAAGACCCGCGAGCGCGCCCAGTAAATGTCGGTGCCGTCCTCGAAAATAACGTAGACAAACGAAAAGCCGAAATCGGAAAACCCGCGCACGGTTTTGACCCGGGGGGCCGAAATCAGGGCGGTGACGATCGGGTAGGTGACCTGGTCCTCGATCAAATCCGGGCTGCGGCCTTCCCAGGGCGTGTAGATGATCACCTGCACGTCGGAGATGTCCGGCACCGCGTCGAGCGGGATGTTTCTCAGCGCAGCCACCCCGCCCAGGGTCAGCAGCAGGACTGCGGCGAAAACCAGGAAGCGGTTCCTGGCGCAGATTTCGATGATTTTTTCGATCATAGCTAGTGTTGATGGCCCATGCCGCCGACGGCCTCTTTCAGTTTGGACTCCGAATCGATCAGGAAGTTGGCGCTGGTAACCACCCGCTCCCCGGCCAGGAGGCCGTCGAGGACCTCGACGAGGTCGCCGGCCTTGACCCCCAGTCTGACCTCGCGGGGCTCGAAGTAGCCGGAGCCGCGGTCGACGATCACCACCCGGCGAACCCCGGTGTCGATGACCGCGCCCTCCGGCACCGCCAGCTTATCCCCCAGGTGCACGGTGATTTCCACGTCGCCGAACATCTCCGGCTTGAGCTTGCCGTGGGGGTTGGCGAACTCGTAGCGGACCGTGGCGGTCCGGGTCTGAGGGTCCAGGTACGGGTAAATGTAGATGGCCTTGCCGGTGAAGGTTTCTCCGGGATAATAGGCCATCCGGACGGCCGCCGTCTGCCCCAGGCGGATGTCGGTCAACTCGTTCTCGTAGACGTCGGCGAGCAGCCAGACCACCGAGAGGTCGACGATCTTGTAGAGCGCCATGCCGGCATCCACGAACTGCCCCTTGGTGACCATTTTTTCAATCACATGCCCGCTGAAGGGGCTGAAAAGCGTCAGGGTCTTCGTCGGCTCGCCGCTGTTCTCGAGCGCCTTGATCTGCGCATCGCTGATGTCCCAGAGCTTCAGGCGCCTGCGGCTGGACTGGGCCAGGAGCTCGCCGCCTTTCGAAACGTCGCCAAACGGGCTGTGCGCCCAATCCCGCCGGGCCTTGAGGGCCAGGAGGTATTCTTCTTGGGTGGACACGAGCTCCGGGCTGTAGATGGTCAGCAGCGGCTCCCCTTTGCGGACGAAGCGACCGGTGAAGTCCACGTAGAGCGCCTCGATCCAGCCGCCGATCTTGGGGGACACGATGCCGATGCGTTTCTCGTCGAAGTCGATCCGGCCGACGGTGCGGATCACCTTCTGCAGCGTCCGCTTCTCCACCGTCCCGAAGCGCACCCCGATGAGCTGCTGGCGTTCGGAAGAAATCTGGACGCTGCCGGGCGCGATTTCCCGGACCTTGCCCGCCTGCTGAATGGACTCCATGGACAGCCCCTTGAGGTCGTCGAAGTCGTCGGTCGTCTGCTCCGGCGGTGGGTGGCCTGCACCGTGTTCAGCCGGGTGCTGCGTCTGCCCCAACCCGGGCCCGGCCGCCAGCGCGGCCAGCAGCAGGAAAGTCCATGCCCGGCACTTCATTTGTTCACCTCCCGCGGCAAGGTTCCCCCCACTGCGGCTTCCAATGCCGCCAGGCTTTTCTCGTACTCGGTGAGGGCATCGTGATAGTCCAGCTCATAGCGGTAGAGCCGCATGCGGCTGTCTAGCAGGGTCGTGAAGTCGGCCTTGTTGACCATGTAGGCGCTCAAGGCGGAGTCGAGTTCCAGCCGGGACTGGGGGATGATTCCCGTGCGGTAGAGCGCGATCTTGTGCTCCAGGCGCTGAGCCATCGACCCCGATTCGGCGGTCATGTAAAGGACCTCGTTGAGCGCGTCGCCGTATCGGGCCTGGGCGGATCGAACGCCGGCATAGCCTTCGGCCACCCTGCGGGTCTGTTTGGATTTGAAAAAAATGGGCAGGTTCATTTCCACCATGCCGCTATACATGTCCAGGCGGTCTTCCCGCTGGCCGTAAGCGAACTTCAGTTTGAAGTCCGGGAAGTAATCCCGCTTGGCCAATTCGGTGTCCTTGCCGCGGGCGGCGATCTCCTCCTTCAATGCCCTGAGCATGGGGTTTTCGGCCGCGGCCTGTTGCTGAAGCTCCTCGATGGAAAATTGGGCCCGCCTGAACGCGACCTCCGCGGGCCGACCCAGCGGGCTGTTCGGCGGCCGGTTGAGCAGGAAGTTGAGCCTGGCCGCCAGCGAGCCTTTTTTCTGCTCGAGCATTAGCAGGTCGTCCAGCATCCGAGAGATCTCCACTTGGATGCGGATGGCGTCCCCCTGGGTGCCTTGGCCCAGGGAGTAGCGGGTCATGGTGATTTCAGCCAGCTCTTCCAGAAGGCGTTTGTTGCGCTGGGTGACCTCCAGGGCGCGGTGAACATGGGAAAGATCGAAAAACGCGGTCTTGATGTCCTTCACCACCTGGTTGATGACCGCCTCGGCTTCCGCGGCGCCCGCATCCGCCCCCTTGGCGGCCGCCTGGGTGCTCAGGCCCAGCTTGCCGGGGAAGGGAAATTTCTGGGAGACGGAAATTTCCTTCGCGGTCATGTCCTCTTCGTTGAAATCGAAGTCGTTCGGCAGGTTGACCACGCCGAGGCCCAGCATGGGGTCGTCCAAGGCGCCGGCTTGGGGTATGATTTCCTTGAGCGCGGCGTGCCTCTCGCGGGCGGCCAGGATCCTGGGGTTTTTTTCGAGGGCTTCCTGGACAAGCGCCTCAACGCGGAGAACCGCATCCTCGCCGGACGATAGGCGGGATATCCCAAAAAGCATAACGGTGATTAAGAGAACCGACAGCCTGCGCATGATGACCGGTCTCCTGCGGTAAGCGAATGGGTGAAATCGCAAAAGCCGATAGGCCATATCCTTATCTGATTTGGCTATCGCGAAGAAAGGGGAAAAGGTCCCCTGCTGGGCGGTTGCGAAATGACCGACGCGAATGGGCGCACGAATTCGGCTGTTTCATCCGACTGAGATCTTCGGCAGTTAATGTCCGAATCCGGGCCAACGTCAAAATGGGACCTTTTCGCCGGCCCGTCATTTATGGGCTTCCATTATTTTTAGGGGTATGCATAAGATTTGGCATGTCAACTTGAACCCCTCAAGCCCTGAATGGCCAAAGCCCTTCAACAGGGAGCAAGTTCCTGGTATGTTGTAAAAAGTAAGCCCAAGGGGCCGGCGGAAAAATCACACCCAACAGGCGGGGGAATCTGTGGCAAAAGGGCGGCCTAAATAAAGGAGATTGGTTTCCCACACTGAATTGGGGGGAAAGAGCTGCGAGAAGGTTGGCTGCGCTGAAGCGGGAAGGTTGGGCGGCGCAGCAGGTTAGCCGTGGCGTTGTGCAAGAAGGGAAGAAATGCTCTTGCCAGGCATGGACCCATAAGGTGGGATTCGCATATGGGTAAATTCGAAATTATTATTTTCTGGAGCTCCGTCACGGTCCTCGTCGTCGTAAAAAATCTCCCGACGCTCGATTCCCCGCGCGATGATATGGTGCAGCGCCCCAGGTGCATCTATCCGGGCTTGCCTTGGCATGTGGCTCTAATAGCAAAATCAGCAACGATTTGTAAATATGTAAATACGAAGGGCGTCCCCTTTCGCTCTTTGGATAGAGCTTACCAGGCGCGAACCCCATCTCGCAGCCTTCGCCGTTTTTGCAGAAAGCAAAGCGCTCCAAGAATCGAAATGGAAGAAAACAAAGGGACATAAATAATCGAAAAGGGGATGACCAAAAAACAGATGTAAAGCTTTTTGAAGGTGGACACCAACGGCAAGACAAAGGGCAATGAAAAGAGCGTGAAGGCAATGCGCCATGTTAAATCTTTAAGAATCCAAAGGCCGAATTTCATACCGGTCATTTTAAGGCTCAGCCAAAATGTGCCGCTCCTGTATATTCCGTCAAAATATTGATAAATTTCATCCCATAGCAATACATACTCCCCCATCCTGAGGGCCGAAAAGGTCAGTAAAATGCAAAAGGAAAAAACAAACAACACGTGCAATGGGTTCTTCAGCCAGACCTTGTAATGTTTTATAAAACATTGAAGACCGCCCGAACTCCACCTGATCTTTTGCCTGTACCATTTTCTTATAGTATCCGGTACATATGTATGGATTGGATAAAAGCTCTGTTCAACCCGCCACCCGTTTTGATTCAGCTTGAAAGCCAGGTCCATATCCTCCGTGATGGCGTTGAGCGTGAATCCACCCGCCTGAAGAAATGCCTCTCGTTTGATGACGATGAAGCCGCCCCATAGCGCAATCACCGAAAATACATTGTACGCACCTTGAACAAAACTGAGCATGTTGTATTCGATGTTTTGCATCAGAGGAATGAACCCGCGATTGGCACAACGATAGGGACAGCTCACCGCACCCACATCCTGGCTCTGCAGCCTGGCTACTGCATCTTCAAGCGGCTTCCGGGAAACGATGACATCCGCATCAACCAGCACCACCACCTCATGCTTAGCGAGCCTGAAATGATCGTTCAGTGTTTTTGATTTTCCAAGATTCGATGCATTGGCAACCAAATTGAACCCCAATTCCTCTTTCAAGGCCTTGAGTATCATCGGGCTGCCATCGGTGCTGCGATCATCAATGACGGTTGCATCGGTGTTCGGGCCACATATGTCGTAGATGCTCCGCAGGGTCTGCGCCACCGAATCGGCGTCATTAAAACAAGGTATTATAAATGAAAGTTGCGGCCAGCTATCCAAAGTCCGCTTTTTTCTTCTATCCGCGAAGCCCAGTACTGCCACTGTCAAAAAAATAGATGAAATAATTCCTGCTGTTAGGTATGTAGTAAACATATTTCCTTTCGATCCTATTTCGTCACATCTGCACAGGGCCTCTTTTCTCGCAACAATTATATCCCGATGATCATAGTGCCCACCTATAATTTGAAATGCATTAGGAAAGGGTTAAAATATCGCATCGATGCCAATGCTGGATCGGAATGGAGGCCCTTGTCCCCATCGAATTTTTCATAATCCGTGTCAAGCAAATGGATAGGAACTTGGTTTTTGTAGGGCCGCGTATGTCAAAAGGTGATTGGGTGCCAAGGACAACGGTAACGCAACATATTGATGTCCGGCAACATTAGGCAAATACAGAAATTGGGTTAATTGGGCTATGGCTCTTTTAAAATGCCACCCCCGCGTTGACAATTGGCTGCCCGATAAGGAGGCAGGATAGGAGAAGGACAGCAGGGACGCCCATGCAAATATGCGTTTCCTTATTTTTCCGAACGTGGTAACGAAAACGCAGGGACAGATGGGTACGGGGACAAGTGGGGACGCTTTTCATTTTTTCACATTTAACATCGCTGTGAATCTGAGCTGTTTACGCTCCGTGAAATGCGCACCTCTTTGGACCGCACCACTAACGGTCGACACGCCAATCCCAAGGCGGCCGGCCTATTTTAAGCAGAGGGAAAAAACATGGCCAAAGGAAGAGATGCTCAGAAAACAGAAAAGAAAAAATCAGAAAAAACGTTGAAAGAAAAACGCAAAGAAAAAAAGGAGAAGAAAAATAAAAAGGGTAATACTTAATTCTTTAATCAATTGAATTTTGATACCATTATGACTGTCCAGATTTGATTTTTAAGGTGGGCGGCAGGCAGACACGTCCATAAATCAATAAGTTGATCAGCTTGAAGCTCATTGGCATGGCAGTAAAGAATCCTGGCCCAGAGTGCCAGGCTTTTGGCTTGCTGTCCCCCAGAGGGGGACTACGGTGAACGTAGCCCAGCATTGACGATTTTTTAGCTTGATTTATACTCTGATGAATGGTCGTTTCGTCCATTTGCTCCCCACTCAATTTTGATCCTATTCATAGCAACGGACGGCCTTGCTTGGCCGTTCCTGAGCTCCACGTTAGGCTCGTAAAAAATCAGAAGGATCCCGATATGGCAAAATTAGGCACTGACAAAAAACCGGTAAGGTTCCGAGTTAAAAATGAGCAACGATTACAACAAATTGCGTTCGTCTGTGAAAAAAATGGGTGGAAATTTGTGGCGGGGCTTGAGGTTGATAAACCGGAAGATATACGTGAGGTTGAGTACTTGTTAAATCCAAAAGCTTTTAAAACCCAACCGCGCATGAGCAAATGGGACCATATGACAATAATCAACGAAAGTCCCAAGGTCGGCAGAAATGATCGGTGCCCTTGTGGCAGCGGCAAAAAGTACAAAAAATGCTGCATGCAATAACGGGCATGGCAAAGTTTTTCAATTCCAAAGGCAACTGTGGCAATGGCGTTTTTGACAGTCTATTTTAAATTGAAATCAATCATATTTTACTGGAGTCAGCTGGCGCCCCGGCTGGGCCTGATCTCATGGTTATGCTCGAAAAAATTATAATGGAAGGGTATGAATCATGAAAGAAAAACTCGGTGCTGTCAACGCCCTGTATCCAACGCCCACCGTTCTGGTGGGTGCCATGGTCAACGGAAAACCGAATTTTATCACCATTGCCCATATCGGTATCATGACCCACACTCATATCTCACTCGGCATGGGAAAAATTCACTATTCCAACGCCGGAATCAAAGAGAATAAAACTTTCAGCGTCTGTCTGCCTTCAGAAAAGCTTGTCGTTGAAACAGATTACTGCGGAATCATGACAGGGAAAAAGACGGACAAGGCCGTTTTATTCGATATATTTTACGGCGAACTTAAAACCGCCCCGATGATCCAGCAATGCAGCGTGTGCATGGAATGCCGGCTTGACCGGATCATTGATTTTCCGTCCCACGATGTCTTCATCGGAGAAATTGTTCAGACTTACGCCGACGAATCGGCCCTCTCCGGGAAAGATTTTGATATTTCCAAGTTAAAACCGTTGTTATTCGATATGAACAGTAAAAAATACTGGTCCTTGGGCGGTGAGATCGCCCAGTGTTGGAATATCGGAAAGCAACTCAAACTCGGGAAATCTGATCGTACCAACCGTTAGGGATGGGGCGTACCCAATAAATTCAGCCAGCGAAAAAATCCGGGCCACGAATCACCCTTTTGGACCACCCCTTCTATGCGGACGATGTGGGCCCCGCAGATAGCGGCGGCCAATGGCCGCCTTTTCCCGGCCCACCGCCGCCGCCCTGACGGCCTCCGTGCAAACCGGGTAATCCTTTCCCCTGAAAACCGTTGCGGCGGCGCTCAACTGCACCCTGCCCCCACGATGGTCACCGCCCGTGGCGCGATCGCGACCATCCCCTCAAACACGCAGCCACGATCGGTATTGGTCCCGCAACAGCGCCGCCATCCGGTTCACGACGCCAAAGGCGCACTCGACGGTCCGCTCCCTGTCCGGGTTGACCAGACAGCAGGTGGCCGGCGAGAGCATGCTGTGCGCGATCATCTGCTCCCGGTCGATGCCCTTGGACCACAGGACCTTCCAGACGGCCTCCAGGCGCTGGACCAGAGAGGGGATCGCCTCCTGCCCGAAAGCCTCGAAACCCGTGGGCACGATGCCCCAAACAATCGAACCGCCGCGGTCGAGAAATCTTCGAATCGAGGGGCCGTAGGAGGCAAAGATTTCAGCGTTGGTGTAGACGTCAAGCGAAAGCACGTCCAGGTCCAGGTTGAGCAGAAAGTCCCAGTCCGGGTTGCCGCAGAGGTGAATGCCGCGCGGCCGGTCAACCTGCGCGAAGAACTGATCGAGTTCGCCCTTGGCCTTCAGATCGCTGTATCCGGCCATGGCCGAAAAGAGGAACTGCAGCCCCGGCTCGTCGACGAACATGAAGGCCCTCGGATTGCGCTTCTGAAGCCGGGCCAGTTGCACGTTCAGGCGCCGGGCCATGAAATCCAGCATAAACGGCCGGACGGTGTCGTCAAACAGGATCGGCCGCTCGTTCTGATCGAGCACATTGAACCCGAAGCTGATGGGCCCTTCGAGCTGCCCGCGGATGGCGGGCCGGTCGGTCAGATCCAGCGTGAGAAAACGGTGATAGACCGCCGAATAGGTCTCGCTGATGTCAAAAAGCGCCGGGTCGTCGAAGCGCTCCAGAACCGCTTCGATCTCCTCGGCGAACTTGTCGATCGAAAAGCGCAGGGTCCGCCGCTCCAGGTCGAGAACGATGCCGGGAAAATGCTCGGCCGCCTGGACGTACATGTCCTCATAGTAGCTGTAGTGGGGCAGTTGCGGCCAGAAGGGCACGTCCAGCGAGAGCGCCATCTCGAGGGCACGCTCGACGTCGGTGTGCGGCATCACCGCCATGGCGGTGGTCAGCAGGTTGCCGGGGATTTTGGCGTCCATCGGGTTCCTTGCAAGCTGCTTTCAAAAACGACATCCGGATCGAACGGACACAAAAGATCGACTGGGAAACGGCGCCGGCATTAAAAGCATGGCATGCCGGCGCCATCTCGAAGGTTCTGTGAAAAGCGGGTCACACCCCGCAGCGCTATGGGAGATTCTGAATGAAGATAGAGCGGAACCGCCCGGTCTTGCTTTTTTTCAGTTCCCTTGAGCCTGTTTATTCCCAGTGGATGCATTCCACCGGACAGGTTTCGATGGCTTCATCAATGCACTCCTCGGAGCCCCCCTCGGGCATGATAACGTGCGCCTTTTCAGCGTCCTCATCAAAACCGAACACCTCCGGACAAAGTTCAACACAGCTTTCGCACCCGATACATTCTTCCGTGTCAATATAGACTTTTTTACCCATCTTGACTTCCCTCCTGCGATAAAAGCGGTTATTACTTGGTTGAAAATACCCAAACCGAACTGCTGTGGATCATCGACAAGGGCAACTCGCCCCGGCTGATCAGACTGTCCAGGCGCCTTGATGTGGCAGCCCGGGATCTTCACTACGCAATATCTTTTTCGCCTTCGCCGCCGAAATAGCGCATGAACTGAACCCGATCGTAGACCGCGGGATTGGCCGCCGCATCCTGACTCATCTTGCCGCGAAAATCCGCGATCTTTTCGAAACTGTGGGCTTGCATCCAGCTTTTAAGGCTGTCGGTCAGGGTTTTGATGTGCTCCGGGCCTTTGCGATACAGGCTGGATACCGTCTGAACCGCCGTGGCGCCGGCCAGGAGCTGTTTGACGACCGCCGCGCCGTCATGAACGCCGGTGGAGGCGGCCAGGTCGCAATCGACTTTTTGGGCCATGATGGCGATCCAGCGCAGCGAAATGGCCAACTCGGCCGGGGTGCTGAATACAAATGAGGGTTTGATTGTCAAATTTTCAATGTCGATGTCCGGGCTGAAGAAGCGATTGAACAGCACCAGGCCGGCAACGCCCGAGCGGGACAGTTTTTGGATCATCGGCCCGAGGTTCGAAAAGTAGTAACTGATTTTGAGGGCCACCGGGACTGAGACGGACTTCAGAATCTTGTCGATGATCGAAAAGTAGGCGCTTTCCTGCTCCTGACTGGATCGGGTAAAGTCCGACGGCAGGAAAAACATGTTCAATTCGATGGCATCGGCGCCGGCTTGCTCGATCCGGCGGGCAAAAGCGGTCCACTCATGGGAGTAGACGCAGTTGATGCTGGCGATCACCGGGATGGAAACCCTTTTTTTGGACTCCTGTATCAGGCTGATATAGTGGTCCAACTTCTTCCCTTTTAGATGGAAGTCATAGTAGTCGAACTGATCCAGATTGACGCCGGCCGCTTCGGCTTCCTTCAATATATCTTCAAGCTCGAAGGCGATTTCCTCCTCGAAAATCGATTTTAAGACAACCGCACCCACACCGTTGCGTGCGAGTTTTTCAACTTTTTCAACCGAATTGGTCAACCCCGAACTGCCGGCAATTATGGGGCTGCTGAGCTTCAGGCCCAAATAAGTGGTCGTCAAATCCATTCTTTCGCTCCTTGAAGCATGAGGTTTTAATCACTGGACTTTTAGCGGTCCATCCATAATTTCTCTGGGATCCCGAGGGTGGGCGCCAGCCATCGGAAAGATCATGTATTTGTCGCGGATATCCTCGGCATTGGGTCGAATTTGCGCGCCACCTGGATGACACCAGGCGCCCTCCGCCTGGCGGCGCCGAAGGCCGGCGGTTGCGGGAAGGCCCCTGAAACGTGGGATTTCGATTCAACCCGGCAGCAAGGAGATGGCACGCCCGTTGTGTGGCCTTTCATTTAGCCATAACCGAGATTGCCTGAAAAATAAACCACTAAAAACGCCGACCGCACTGTCCAGAGGGCTGAATTTTCCGCATGCGGGAATTTTGAAAAGCGGAAGGTGGGAACCCAGACATGGCTCTTCCGCCGGGTGCCATAGTTGGCGGGCGAAAAGCGCCTTGTCCGGTTTCCGCAACCAGGCCATAGCCTGCCGGAAGCAGTGGTCGATTTTTTTTCACGTCACCCAGGCGCTGCGGCACCATTCCGGGCGGAAATGGCGGCATCGGGCGTGAATTTTTCTGTTGACAAAACCCGGTCTATCCGTAAAATTCCATTTAGTGAATATTTTGGAGGGTTATGCGACACTTCATCAAAGTTATGAAGGCTCTGTCCGATCCCAATCGGGTCAAGATGGTCAAGCTCCTTCAGCGGCGCGTGCTGTGCGTTTGCGAAATACAGGCGGCCCTCGGGCTTGCCCAGTCGACGGCCAGCAAACACCTTAAAATCCTCGAGGAAGCCGGATTGTTGCGGTTCACCAAGGACGGCCTGTGGGTAAACTACCAGTTGGCCGACGGGGCCCAAAACCCCTATGTCGCCACCATCTTGGGAAACCTTCGGCACTGGCTCGAGGAAGATCCCGAAGTGGCGGCGATGCTTGCCCGGCTGCCCGAAATCCGGCGCGAAACCATCTGCGGCGGCTGATTTTTTTCGGGATCCACTATATCGCTATATTTTCATTTTTTAATTTATAGCTGCGCCGGCAGCGACCGCCGCTTGGAGCACCCGTTACGGTCAATCAAGGCGGGATTAAGCGGTTCGTTGGGCCCCCCGACAGATTGTCGCACGCTCATCCACCAGGGCCAGGCCATTAGCGCAATTCCCGTCGCGCTCATCCGGGAGACGGAGTAGCGCCTGGTCCAGCACGGCCCACAATGAAAGGAAACATCACCATGAATATCAAAGTACTGGGACCCGGCTGCGCCAAGTGCCAGCAGACCGAAAAAATCGTCAAGGAAGCCGTGGCCGAGGCCGGCGTAACCGCCACGGTCGAAAAAGTGACGGACCTCATGAAAATCGCCGGCTACGGCGTGTTCGGCACACCGGCGGTGGTGGTCGACGGCGAGGTGAAATGCGTGGGCAAAATTCCCACCAAAGAGGATGTCAAAGCCTGGCTGGCCCCCTAACGACAGTGTCGCAAAAGGGCGGACAGGCGGCGCGGTCAGGCGGACGGCTTCCCGACCACAGGCCGCTCAGGCCGCCGGCGCGATCGTGAGCGCACCGGGGAAGATATTGGTCGGATCGTACTGCGCCTTGATTACCCGCAAGCGTTCCAGATTCGGGCCGTACGCCCCCCGCAGCAGGCGCTCCCGGTCTTCGAAAAAGCCCGGGAAGTTGAGATAATCGCCGCCTCGGGTAAAAGGTTTCATATCCTCGAATACGGACCGTGCCCATGCGATGTTCGCGTCTGCATCCGCACGGTTTTGCCAATTGGCCTCGATTCCGATCAGATACGGGGCATCCCGCTTGTAAAACGGGGTTTCGCTCGGTTTGACCCGCTCCATGGCGCGACCCAGGGTCCAGACATCGATGGAGGACTGCGGTGACGGGCGCGCGGCGGTGTGTCCGGAGAGCACCGCGATGACCTCGTCGTCCAAACGATCCAGATAGATCGACTTCCAGTAGTAGAAGGCCCCGTCCGGGTAGTCGGCATCCAGAAACTTCTGCATGTCGGTCCAGCGCATGGGCCCGCTCAGGTCCGCGACGGCGCCCCCGATGCGGCGCAGCGGGGCAATGATCTCCTCGCCGCGGTCAAAAGGTCCGGTGTAGCAGCTCAGCAGGATCACCACCGGTGCGCCGTGCCATCGCTGCGGGACCTCGGGCACTTCGGGTGCGCTCCAGAAAACTCCCAGCCCCATGAGCTCGTCCGGGGCCTGCGCCAGATAATCGCGAAAAAATGGAATAACCTCATGGGCGTGCTCCAGCGGATAGATCGGAGCGGACATCCAGACCTGCGGACCGACCGGGTGAAGTTGGAACTCGAATGACGTCACCACCCCGAAATTTCCCCCACCGCCTCTGACGGCCCAGAAAAGATCGGCATTCTGATGGTGGTCGGCTTTTTTGAGTTGACCGTCGGACGTGACGATTTCCACCGACAGGAGGTTGTCGATGGAAAGCCCATGCTTGCGCAACAGCCAGCCGATGCCGCCGTGGAGCGTGAGGCCGGCCACGCCCGTGGCCGAAACAACGCCCACGGGTGCCGCCAGTCCGAAGGCCTGGGTCTCGTGATCCAGATCTCCCAAGCGCGCGCCGCCCTGAACCAGGGCCGTCCGCCTTTGCGGGTCGACCTGGACGCGGCGCATCCGTGAGAGATCGAGGGTCAGGCCGTTGTCCGCGAGACAGGCGCCGGCGACATTGTGCCCCCCGCCTCTGACAAAAACCGACAACCGGTGCTGCCGTGCAAATCGCACCGCCGCCATAACATCCGCGACCCCCGTACAGCGAATCAGGGCGCCGGGCTTTTTATCGATCAATCCGTTCCAGACTGACCGCAGGCTGTCATAAGATTCATGGAATGCGGTGATGACCTCACCACGCAGGTTGCTTTGCAATGCCGCCAGGCCATCGGGAGAAACGGCGGTCATGCCCCCATCGGTGGTTTTCAATTTAAGTTCATCCATGGAAGACCTCCTTTTGGTTCGGATGGATTTCAACGTTCTAAAAAGATGCAGCCAAAGCGCCTGAAAAAGCCTGGGCGCTGCCGACATCCATTTAAAGGGGGTGTATCGCGCGGCTCTG